>JAUVOS010000048.1 GCA_030599055.1 Lutibacter sp. | reverse complement strand
CCTTTTTTCCTTCTTGTTTAGAGTTCTGTCCTTTTTGTTTAGCTTGTTTTCCTTCTTGTTTAGAGTTCTGTCCTTTTTGTTCGGTTTTTCTTACTTCTTGTTGAGCCCTTTTTCCTTGTCGTTTGGCATCAGTAGTGGCATCTTGATTTGACTCTTTTAATGTGGGTCCTTTAGCTTTGAGTTGTTTCTCAGTCTTAACGGCTTCTTTGTTTTTCTTTCCTTTTCCTTGTTGTGCATATGAGATTGTGCTTAAAAATAATAGGAAAGTAATAGTTAAAATTGTGTTTTTCATAATAATGGGTATTTAATTTATAAATCATTTAATAATTCATCTAATTCTTTAGATGTTTCTTCAATTTCTGTTTTCACAGCTTCTATTTTAGTTGCAATAGAATCAATAGCTTCTATTTTTTTAACTAATTCTAGGTTCTCTTTTTCTTGAACAGATAGTTCAATTTTTTTGTCTTTTTTCTCACCGCAAGCAACTGTGAGTAATGCCATAAGCATCAATACTGAAATTAATTTTTTCATAATTTAAGGTTTATTTATATTTATTTATAATATTTTCTATATCATTTAATTCATTGAATAGATAAATTAATGATATTTCAAAAGTTTATTTCCCAACAAACATAGTGAAAATAGTATCAATTTGTATGCCATTTATGATAAAAATAAAATTTTTTAAAACAGTTTTTTGAGAAGTTACAACTATTATTCACTTTTTCAAACTACAAAGCCTTTAACAAAACACTTGCAGGATGCAAAGCCCTGCGTTTGGTGCCTTCTGTAATTTGATGACGACAACTGGTGCCAGAAGCGACTATAAGACTGTCGTTATTTATATCTCTTATAGCAGGAAATAGAGAATTCTCACCTACTTGCATGCTGAGTTTATAATGCTCCTTTTCATATCCAAATGAACCTGCCATTCCGCAACAACCGGTATCTAAAATACTTACGTTAAAATTTCTAGGTATGTTTAACATGTTAAATGAAGCATCTATTCCGTCTATGGATTTTTGTTGACAATGCGTGTGTATTTTTATTTTTAGCTCTAAATCGGAAAAATCATTTGAGGTAATAGTTTCACTTTTAAATTCTCTTTCCATAAAACTTTCTAGGGTAAACGTGTGTTGTGCAACTCTTTTTGCAGCTGTCTGATTATCAGCTAAGCGCAAATATTCGTCTTTAAAACTTAAAATGCATGAAGGTTCTATTCCTACTAAAGGTAATTCTTCTGAAACTAGATCTTTAAAAATTGTGATATTTTCATTTGCAACTTCTTTTGCCTTATTTAAGAGCCCTTTTGAAATGTAGCCTCTACCACTTTCTGCATGCGAAACAATTAGCACGTTATACCCCAAACGAGTTAATAATTTGTAGGCGTCTTGTCCTGTTGAAACATCGTAATAATTGGTGTATTCATCGACAAATAAAATTAATTTTCCTTTTGTAGGATTCGTACTGTTTTTTTGTTTTTTTAGCCAACGCGCAAAGGTAGTTTTAGCTAATTTAGGAATACTTCGTTCTTGGGCTATACCAACCAATTTTTTCACAATAGTACTGTTAAGTAAGAAGTTAGTAATCCCGGGAGCCAAACTCCCAATTCTATTTAAAGAGGCATTATATGCAAAGAGTTTGCTTCTAAAAGGCACCCCATTTTCTTTTTGATATTGATATAAAAATTCTGCTTTTAATGTGGCAATATCCACATTGCTTGGACACTCTGAGGCACATGCTTTACAACTTAAACACAAGTCAAAAACATCGTATAATTCTCGGTGATTAAAACGATTAAGCTTTTGGGAGTTCGTTAAGAATTCACGTAAAGCATTGGCTCTGGCACGAGTAGTGTCTTTTTCATTTCGAGTAGCACGATAACTGGGACACATGTTTCCTCCGCTTGTTTGAAGTTTACGACAATCACCCGAACCATTGCATTTTTCTGTAGCGCGTAGAATCCCTAAGTTATCTGAAAAATCATAAAGAGTCTCAATTTCAGGTTCCTTCCTGTCGGGAAGATATCGTAAATTCTCAATCATGGATTCTGCATCAATAATCTTACCCTTATTAAAAATAGAATGTGGATCGAATGTATATTTTATTTCACGAAGTAGTTGGTAGTTTTTCTCACCAATCATATACGGCAAAAAGCTTGCTCTTACGATACCATCACCATGTTCTCCACTAAAACTGCCTTTGTATTTTTTAACAAGCTGTGCAACCTTTTCTGTAATTTCTTGAAAAAGTTTTACATCAGTTGATTTTTTTAAATTGAGAATGGGGCGTAAATGTAATTCTCCGGCACCTGCATGTGCGTAATACACGAAGTTTTGTTCATAGACTTGCATTATTTTGTTAAAGTCTTCGATATATTGGGGTAAGTCTTTTAGTGCTACTGCAGTATCTTCAATACAAGCGACGGCTTTTTTGTCTCCTATAATACTTCCTAAGAGTCCTAATCCTGCCGCTCGTAAATCAGTGGCTTTTGTGATGTCTTTACCAAAGAGTTTTGGAAAGGCATATCCCATGTTATTTTTCTGTAAATCTTTGATGAGTTGCTCGGCTAATTTATTGACTTCAATTTCAGAATTCGCAGCGACTTCCAATAAAAGAATTGCTTTGGGGTCTTCAACAATAAAATCTCGATTAGCGGTCTGAGTGCGATTCGTTTTTGTTTGGTCTAAAATAGTTTTATCCATTAATTCGCACATATACAACGAATGATTCATCGCTATTACAACGGCTTTTAAAGATTCTGCAATACTGTTGAAATGAGCTGCAATAATTATGTTTTTTTTGGGAGGTAACTCATCTAATTGAAGTGTGATTTCTGTGGTAAACGCTAGTGTTCCTTCGCTTCCACAAAGGAGTTTTGACAAGTTAAAAGCTTTCTTAGAATTTGAAAAAACACTAGAATCAATTAAAGCGTCTATTGCATACCCGTTATTTCTTCGATGAATATTTGGTTTAGGGAATTCCTTTATAATTTCATTTTGAACAGCTTTATCGGATAGTTGTTGGAATAGTTTTTTGTAGATTTTTCCCTCCAGACTCCCTTCAATAATTTTCTGTTTCATCTCAGAATTTGAAAGCTCCTTGAATACAACTTCCGATCCGTCGCTCAACAAAGTTTTTAAAGCGATGACTTTATCTCTAGTGACACCATATTGAATAGAAGTTGTTCCACTTGAATTATTTCCCACCATTCCACCAATTGTACATCTATTAGTCGTAGAAGTATTGGGTCCAAAAAACAATCCGTAAGGCTTTAAAAAATCATTTAATTGATCTCTGATTACACCTGCTTGAACGACAATGGTTCTGTTTTTTAAATCGAAATCTAAAATATTTGTAAAGTGACGTGAAATATCTACAACGATACCATTTGTTACACATTGACCACCTAGTGAAGTTCCTGCTGCACGCGGAGTTAATGTAATTTTGTTGGCGTTAGCATAAGCGATGAGTTTTTTAATTTCATCTGTGTTTTTTGGATAGGCAACAGCTTGGGGAATCTTTCGATAAACAGAAGCATCTGTGGCATAAATATTTCTGTGTAATCTGTCAGTATAAAATTCTATTATGGGTTTTCTAGATTCCATTAAAGCTCTTATTTTGTCTATTTCTTAGTAATTAGACGCAATATAGTTATTATTAGATTGAAAATTGTTTATACCGAAAACAACATTGTAATATAATGTAACTATTCACCCAGTTCTTTTATTTCACGCAAGGGCACAAAGGCGCAAAGAAACAGCTAATATAGCTGTCTTTTTCATTCTTTTCGTGAAAATATAAAATTAATGAATGTAAAGATAAATGCCTTGCATTCATAAACTTAGCGGCTTTGCGGCTTTGCGAGAGAAAATTTTGGCTGAATAGTTACAATATAATACTAACCCAACTAATATAAGACGAAAAGACATAAGACGTAAGACTTTTACTCACAGCTTATTACAACCCAATCCTACTTTGGTTAATTATCGTTATATTAATAAAAGAAAAGCTTTAAAGTTTTATTTGAGTACAACAAATTCAGAACGTCTATTCATAAGATGTTTTTCTTCAGAACATCTAACTCCTTTTTCACATTCGTTTAGGAGTTTTGTAGCACCGTGCCCTTTTGCTATAACTCGTGAATCCTCAATTCCTTTATCAATAAGATACGAAGCACAAGCCTCAGCTCTTTGTTGCGTAAGGTCTAGAAGGAATCTTTCATCGCCTCTACTATCAGAATGAAAAGCTATCTCAATTTTCATATTTAGATATTTGTTTAAAACATCAAAGACCCTTTTTAGTTGTATTTCGGCCTCCGGATTAATGCTAATATCATTTGGATAAAAATCTACAGAATCAACAATGATTCTCTTTTTTCCGTTTACTTCTACAAACTCTTTAATTGGATATACATCCAGTATTAGCATATGCTTTTTATTCGTAGTTAGTGAAGTAAAAATAAGTTTTGTGCTTTTCGTATAGTTTTCTACGGTAGTACTTATGATGTATCTGCCGTCATCACAAGGTAAATCAATAGAAAAATTTCCGTTGTTATCCGCATGTGTTGTAATAACATTACCATTATTATCATCTATGTGAATGATAGCATTCGGAATAATTAGGTTCTCTTTTTTGTTGATTACTTTGCCAGATATTTGATTTAAACAGGCATTTATACTAGTTTGAGAAAATACAAACGAATTAATCAGTAGTACGAGTACAAAGACGAGAGGGCGCATCTTAGGGGGTGATTTAGGGGTTAGTAAATGAACTTTTATATTTAATGTATGAGTAAATACAGCACAAATATATATAAAAAATTACAGAACGATAAACTCTGTGCGTCTATTTATTTTGTGTTGTGATTCAAAACACTTGATTTCTGGAGTACAATTGTTTAAAAGCTGTGTGCTGCCAAAACCTATAGCTCCTAAGCGATTAGGATCTATGCCTTGATCAATAAAATAGCTAATGATACCATCTGCACGATCTTGTGTCATTTTCAAATCGTATTCCTGTATTCCTTGACTATCTGTATGAACATTTATACTAATCCTTACTTTCGGGTATTTTTCCATAATACTTACAATTCTGTCCAATTGTTTACAAGCTTTTGAAGAAAATGAAGATTGATCTGCTACAAATGTTATATTGTCAACATCAATTAATTTGTCGGGGACTCTATATTTGAATTCTCTAATTGGAAAAAGCATAACTTCCCAAATCTTTTCTTCAAAACCTGTAGTGGAAAAAACAATTTTTGAATTGATTGCGTAATTTTCAGCTTTTACTTTTATATTGAATCTTTTGTTGCAGACAACTTTGAAACTAAAACCAGCCTCCTCATTGGTTTGAATTGAATCTACTAGTTCTAAGCCTTCATATAATTGAATAAAAGCATTTGGAACGACCTCACCGCTTTTAAGATCTTTAACAATTCCAAATAAATTTTGTGTACATTTATTTTTTGAAACTTCTTTTGGTTTGTCGGGTATTTCTTGTGAATATAAATTACATGAAACACAAACAATCAGGACTAAAATAAATATTTTTTTCATAATCGTACTTTGTTTAAGGAGTAAATAGTGCAATAAAGGTATAAATTATTTTTGAAATAATATTAAAATCGTGTTATTGCTTTGTTTTTTTCTATAAATCTCGTAATTATAACAAACAAAAGTTATACCGTATTTGTTTTTTTTATACTTTTAAACATTCTAATAATATATAATTGTACAATGGCAAAATATTTTGAAGTAACCGGAAATATCAATAAAGAAGAAATTGTTGAAGCGCTTAATGAATATAAATTAAAAAACACATTTGTTATTATCGATGATAAGCCTTATCCCGGATATCATTATCACAAATTGGATGCTAGGTTAGTTGAGCAGAACACGATTGTTTTTCTTATTACTCGAAAAAGAGAAACATGGGCTAGTATTATTAGAGCTACTGAAAAAATAAATATGTTTTTAGATGATCAGATTGATGCATCATTTGCTAACTTGAGTTTGTTTAATGTTTCTCATTATGCTATTCGTATAAAGGGTCTTAAGAAAATGAATGATTTGGAGACCGTTCAAAAGGCCTATCAAGATGAAGGTTTTGTTTTTATGAAAAACAAACGCATGTCTCAACCTAAGACGGTTTTCTTTAAAATAAAACGTTTTTTTGATATTAAAGAAATTGAAAAAGGGATTTATAAAGATAAAGAAGGAATGCGATACATTCTTATTGATAAAAAAATTGAATGGGAAATGTTTCGTAAAATGACAATGAGTGTAAAAAGAAATTTATCAGATAGTAATTTTGATGTTGTCAACGGTGCTTTTTATATGAACCATACTCTTGTTGATATTATCCGAATATTCAAGCCTAATTGTAAAGATGAGTTGTTGCACGAAATTAGAGCTGAATATAAGACGCAAATCAATAAGTATTTTTAATTACATATGACACTTTTAAAAAAGCCGTTTTGAAGTATTCAAAACGGCTTTTTTTAACTAGTGTAATAGTATTAAGCTTCAGGTCGAACTTAGGTTATTAGTCTTCTAAGGAAGCCAAATAACGTTCAGCATCTAAGGCAGCCATACAGCCTGATCCGGCAGCCGTTACCGCTTGTCTGTATTCATGATCTTGAACATCGCCACAGGCAAAAACACCAGGTAAGTTGGTTTTTGACCCTTTTCCTTTTGTTTTTAAATATTTTGTGTCGTCCATATCTAACTGCCCGACAAATAGATCAGTATTGGGTTTATGACCTATCGCAATAAATACACCTGTTACATCAATTTCATGTTTTTCTTTCGTTTGATTATTGATAACGCGAACACCTATTACAACTTCATCGCCAAATGCTTTTTTCTCACCTAATACTTCATCGAGTTCTGTATTAAATAGTACTGTTATATTTTTTGTATTCATTACTCTTTTTTGCATGGCTTTAGAAGCACGCATCTCATCACGACGAACCAACATGGTTACTTTGTTACAAATCTTAGACAAATAAGTCGCTTCTTCAGCAGCAGTATCACCAGCGCCAACAACGATGATGTCTTGACCTTTATAAAAGAAACCATCACAAGTTGCACAGGCCGAAACACCTCCACCTTTTAAGCGTTGTTCACTTTCTAAACCTAAATAGCTGGCACTTGCACCTGTTGCAATAATTAGTGTTTCGGCTTCAATTTGTTTGTTTCCGTCTATCTCAACTTTGTGAATACCTCCAGCTTTATCACTTAATTCAACTTTTGTAGCAGTTCCAAAGCGAACTTCTGTTCCGAAACGTTCTGCTTGCGTTTTTAGGTCTTCCATCATTTTTGTGCCATCAACCCCTTCCGGATATCCGGGATAGTTATCTACTTCTGTAGTGGTTGTGAGTTGTCCTCCCATTTCCAAACCCGTGTAAACGACCGGTTTTAAATCTGCTCGTGCTGCATATATGGCTGCAGTATAACCGGCAGGACCTGAACCAATTATTAAACATTTTATTCTTTCTATAGTATCTGACATAATTTTGTATATTTAATTGTTTGTAATTTGACGCAAAAATAATGTATTTCATACAACTATTTTCACTTTTTCAATTATTTGCAAAAATGCCACTATAAATTTTATCTATTTGTAACTTTTGTACCCTTTTGAACGGACGATTTATGTAGTTTTGCCAATAAAAATAGTTCACTTTATAATTTAACGACAATGGCATACGATTTTGGATATCTCAATACAATAGAAGAGTTTGAAACTGCAATACAAGAAAATGATGCTGTTTTTGTCTATTTTAATTCGAGTTCGTGTAATGTGGGAGAGGCTTTAGCACCCAAGGTGATGAATTTGATTGAGAATAAATTTCCAAAGATGCGGTTCTTTTATGTAGATAGGGAAATAAGCCCAGAAATTGCAGGAAAGTATTCTGTTTTTGTAGAACCTACCATTCTAACTTTTTTTGCAGGAAAGGAAACACTTCGTAAAAGTAGGCATTTTAGTATGGAAGAAATAGAAAATGCTATTATACGACCTTATTCTTTACTTTTTGATTAGTGTATTCACCAATACATGTGTTTATAATACTAACAAAAAAACGTCCCTCTTTATCGTGATAAAGAAGGACGCATCATTATTAACTAATCTATTTTAATTATTTTTTAGAAGAATCAAAAAACTTAGGAGTAAAAGTTATCATTGTATAAAAAGTGTAGTTGCTTCCTCCATCTGTTACACCTTTCATGGTATTAAAATCGTCTGTTGGCATACCGTAAGAGAAACCATTCATCCATTTAATATCTTTATTTATACTACGGATATACGTGAAATCTACTGTGCTTGCTAATGCAGAATCATAATATCCACCATCATTATTAGCTACATTAGTAGCAAGAGACACATTGTTAAAAGCAAATTTAACCATGTCCTTAGCGTTTAGTTTATAATTAACATTTAAACCAAGAGTCATTAATCCACCACCTTTTGTGCTTGCAGGAACAACAAACCAATCTATATAACCTTCATAATAAGGGTGACGAGCACCGTTTAAATGATTATAAGTATGTGTTTCAGCTAGGTAATCTTCATCGGTTTCTTTAGCATCATGACCAGATAATCTTTCAAAAGTAGCTGCAATTTCTAATTTCTTTTCCATGGTTCTATATCCTAATTTTGCAGTTAGCATATTAGCATTTATTTTTTTACCATTGATGTCTGTCCCATTTTGTAAAAATGCGTTAGCAACACCAAAGATTCCATCAGTTGCTTTTGAGGTAGCATTATAATTAAAATGTAGCCCTTCAGTATTGGTCATGTAAAGCGTTGATGGATCAGATTCTTTTTGATATCCGGCTGTAATTGCCAATAATGAAACATACATTTTGTTGTCAAAATTCTTTTTTACATATAAAAAGTTATGTGTTTGTATTGGATTAACAGCACCAAAATAGTCAGTTCCACCAGAGAAATCATTTCCTGTTAAATCTTGCTTTTTACTGTTATAAGAAGCACTTAAATCAAAACGCAAACCAGTTTCTTTGTTATCATAAGTATAAGTTGCAGCATCATAAGTCATACCTGTATTCCACCAGTTTCTCCAAGAGATGTGTCTTTGGTCGTCATATTTCATTTCTTGTCGTCCTAATTTTAAATTACTATTGGTAAATTTAAAATTAACCCAAGCTTCGTAGATATCCATATTATTATATGATTTTCCTTCAACACCTGTTCCGTTAACATTGTTAGCGTCTCCCCAAGTACGTACGTCTTGGATAGATAATAAAGTGCTGTATTTTTCATGGTTGTAACGTAAGTTAAGTCTGGTGCGCTGACCTACATGATAAGCAGCGTCGGTTTCTTCAGCTACAGGTTTTTTATATCCATGTAAAGCTTGTCCTCTAATGCGGTATTGTGCATCAATTTTAAATTGTGCATTCATATTAATTGCGACTGCAAATAAGATGAAAGTGAGTACTAATTGTTTAATTTTCATTTGTATCTATTTATTCGTTTATATAAAATATTAGGTTAATGTCTATTTGTTTTATGTAAAATAATAGACAATTCATTTAATCTAAAACTATTCAACTAGTTCTGGAACAACTACTTTATAGTTTGCAATCTTTTTAGTTGAGAATGCGTGCCAATCTCCTTCTTTATTTTTCATTTCGGTATTCATAAAACTGTTGGCACCATAAGATAATGCTTTGGCATTATATCCTAACATGTGCAAATAAGCTGTTACAAAACCAGCATGTTGCCCTGTATAGCAGTAGATTACGATTTCTTTATCTGTAGGTAAAGTGTATAAATCAACGCTAGTATTCAATGAATTCTTTGGTGTATATTGGAT
This sequence comes from Lutibacter sp., assembly GCA_030599055.1. Classification (GTDB taxonomy): domain Bacteria; phylum Bacteroidota; class Bacteroidia; order Flavobacteriales; family Flavobacteriaceae; genus DQTL01. The sequence goes on along the minus strand of JAUVOS010000048.1, from coordinate 3,455 downwards.
AGCACTTGGAATATGCCCTGCATTGTATTTTGTTTCTGGCCAGTAATTTACAATATAATAATTAGCTGGATTTTCAAATAAAGCAGGAGCTTTTACTAATAATGATTTGTAAGAAGTATTTAAAGCATTTTGAGCACGTTCTCTTAAAATATCTTCCCCTTTTGTTTTTCCTGTTTTTAAAATAGGGTGATTTCCTTTAGCCGGTTTGTCATTGGCTACTATTTCTAACTTGTCAGCATAATCGTTAGATATGTTTTTTAACCAATAGTCTTTTGCAAATTTTTTGTCCCAAGAACTCATCCCACTTTTCATGGCATATACATTGTCATAACCCATAAGTCTCATGATCCCTGTTGCATAACTTGCAGATTGCCCTGATTTACATACTAAGACAATTTTTTCATAACTAGCAGGGTCAATGTCACCTTCAAAATAGTTGAGCATATTTTTAATGGGTACGTTTACCGCATTGATAATATGACCTTCATTGTAAAGTTTAGTTGTTCGTGTATCAATGATTTTATATTTTTCATTGTTCATGTTCTCAAAAACTTCTTTTGTCTTAATCATTGCAGGAACTGTCTTGCTATTGATAAAGTTTCCATTAGCTTCAAGATAAGTTGTCAATAATTTAAACTCGTCAACGGCAACTTTTTCAACAGTAGCAGCATCTTTGTCGCTTGTTTTTTTGTTTTGTTTACAGCTGACAAACAAAAGAGAAGTCACTATAAATAGACTAATAAAATAATAAGAAAATTTTTTCATAATTAAAATTGTTTTATACTTAGTTTAATGAATTATTTTTTTTTGAAATTCTATGCAAAATTAAATTGCTATGTAGCGATTACTAGTGATATATGTCACGTTTCTTTTAAAATGACGTAACAAATGTTACCCAAAATGAAATTTAGAATTAGTCTAAATAAGGATCAATGCCTTGAGCTGAAAATCAGTAATTTATGAATTCTTGTTCAAAGTTATTACCGTTGGATTGAGAATTCCATCTGATGAAAGTTTTTGAATGGAATAAAAGGTTTCGTAGCGTGTTTTGTTTAGATAAGTATATGAATTTAAATAAAACGCTGTATATTTTTTCTCATTCTTTTTTTTTCATTAAGGTTTAAGACTTGCTTTTTTTACGGATTCTTTTATAAAAGCATTGATGTCGAATTTAGAATTTTCAATAAGACAATTTTTAGTTATTAATTTATTTTCAAAATAACTAATTTCGACAGTTAGAATCTTGCAATTTTCATAACCTAGTTGATGTAGCAACATAAATGGAGCAATTGTTTCATCGGGTTTGGCTCCATAAAGGATAATTGTTTTATTTGATTTTTTAATTTTCTTAAAAACTTTAGAATTGCTTTTATTTAATAATTCCGGGGCATAAATATTTATTGCATTTTTTAAAGAACCTTTATCAAATTCATTTTGATTTCTGATGTCAATTAGGATATAATTTGGATTGTCAATTTCATCAAGACCTATAAAGTAATCCTTACTTACTACTTTTTCAAGGGTATTCTTTGAATTAATATCGTAAATATGTTTAGGTTTTTTATAGGATATTAAACCAATAAGCACTACTAAGATTACAAGTACTGATGCTATTGAGAGTCGTTGCGTTTTTTCTAGTTCCTTCATGTGATAAAAGTTTTCTTACAAAAATGTAATTTGATGCTCGTTATTTTCATTTCTAACAACCACCTTCTGCAGCCATTTTTTTCTTTTTCTTGAGAGTAACACGTTTTTTTGTTGTTTTCTTCGTCGTGTTTTGAGTGGCTTGTGCTTGTTCGGGGTACGCAACTCCAAAATACATGCTTGCCGCTTTTCTAAAAGAGTATAAATCAAAGGCTACTTTAGGCATGTTTTCAGTTGGTATTTTTGGATTGATGATGGTTGTAAACCATTTATTGACACCACCTTTTAGTACCCGGTGGTTTTTGTATGCTAATCGATTACAGATTATCCACGCTTGATCTGCATAAAAATTATCATTAGAGTAAAGAATAATATCATATTCATCTTGATTTAAATAGCCTTCAGATTCTTCATCCAACAATTTTTCAAGTGGGATATTAATTGCATCAGGAAGCGCATGTTTTTTAAAACTTTTTTCATCTCTAACATCTATCAATAAAAAAGAAGGATCTTGATTTACTATTTTATCTGCTAATTCGTCCGTTGAAATATATCGTTCTGGACTGATAGCGTTACTGAGCAAGTCTTTAGGGTTTATACCTTCATGCTTTTCATATTTTGGTAACAACACTAAACCCGCCGCTAATAAAACAAGTACAAGGGCTATTATTTTATATCTAAATGATAAAACTTTTGCTAAATTTCTATTAATCATTGTTGACTCTTTTATTAATAAAATACTTTTTTAACTCTTTTTCGTATTAGATCTACCACAAAGAAAGCAATCAATGCAATAATTGTAAAAACGAAAACAAACCAGTAAGGTGATACACCTAGCGAATCCATTAAAGTAAGATTCCCTAAGAAATAACCATCATAGATTGGTTCGAATAGTGTAAATAATTCCGAAAAAATAAATACGCCAATTAAAATTCCCACTATATATACCATAGCATCAATTTTCCCAATAGCAGCTGCACAGACACTTGTCCCAGGACAAAATCCTCCTGCTACAAAACCGATACCCATAATAACACCACCAATTATAGCGCCCCAAATATAGGTTGGGTGGATATATAGTTTATTAAAGTCAATAAAACCTAAATAATCTAAATATAAAATACCGATAACGGCAATAACTGCCGCCGTAAAAAATACTTTTAACACCACAAAGTCATAGCCATAGAATACACCTGCTAATTTTCTCGATGATGAAAAACCGGAAGCTTCAAGGATAAAGCCGAATGCTAATCCGATAAGTATTGCAACGATGCTATTCCATTCTTCTGGAATAAATCCGTTTGGAATTAATGGTCCCATTTGTTTAAGTTTTTAAAGTTCTTAAAGTTATAAAGTTTATAAAGTTCAAAGTCACAACTTTCCACTTTTAACTTTCTACTACTGTTTATATCCAATTTTTTCTAAAGAAATAGGCTACTACATAGCCTGTTCCAAATATTGCCATCATGGTAATAAAACCACCTGTAGAAAGTACTGCCATACCACTTAATGCGGCGCCGCTAGTACAACCTCTGGCAATTTGTGCTCCTAATCCAAATAAAATACCACCACCTAGTGCAAACCACAATCTTCTTCTGCTGGTTATTTTTGGAGAATGTTGTACTTTCAATTTAATTCTTCCTGCTAAACTTCCTGAAATAAAAGCGCCTAATATAACGCCTATAGCTTCAAATACTAGCCAGGTATTTAAAGGTGATTTTTCGTCACTTGTAAATTTACTGTAATAGGCATTATTCTCTGCATGTGTTGGTGCGACTACGTCAACGATAGCAACCACACTACTTTTCATG
>JAUVOS010000036.1 GCA_030599055.1 Lutibacter sp. | reverse complement strand
GAAGATCTGCTTTTAAGGAACCTACTGCAAGAGATGCTTTTATGCGAATAGGAATTTTATTTTTATCATCAGTAATCCATATTGTTAAACTTTCATGTTCCCTAAAAACTCGACCTTTTTGTACAATGGGTCTTATTTTCCAGGTTTTCACCTTTCCAAAGCCAGTATTAATAGTTTCTTTTTCTAAAAATTTTAACCTAAAAGGGTAGGTCTCATCATCAAAAAATAAGTTAATTTGAATTTCATCGCCTTTTTTTATTTTACTTAAATCATGATTTCTTAAATGATAGAAAGCAGAAACCATATCCTGAACTTCACCAATAGATATGTCTTTTTTGGTATTTTCTTCCAAATCATTTATAGTTACCCTATTTTTTGAATGGTTAAAATTCAAATCACGTCTAATAATGTAACCGCCTTCGTCAACACGTCTTTTAAACGCTATTGGTTTTATCTTATCTTTTGTGAAATGAGATTCATAGTTGTCTGTAATTTTCATAAAAATGCTTGCTGCACCGACTGTCCAGCCATGTCCAACGGCATGGAATAATGATTTTCCTTGTTTTTGCGATTGTTTTAATTGTAAAGTGGCATAACCGGCGTTAATAAACCCGTAATGAATACGAAATTTTAACCATTCACCTTGCTTAAAGCTTTGTTCGGTGGTTTCTGCTTTTATACTATCTCCAAGTGCTGTTACCTCTTGTGTGTTGGCACTATTGAATATAAATAAAAGCAATATCACTAAAAGTGTTTGTTTCATGTGTCTAAATTTGTCGTGCTCGTTTCATATTGGGATAACTATTTTTATAGAACGATTAATTTTAAAATATCTTGTATTCATTGAAATGCAAGTTTCATTCCAAAAAATTAATTCTTAGGTAGTTTAATAGTAAAGACAGTACCTTTATTTAACTCTGAAATAAAATGGATACTTCCTCCATAGGCTTCAATTATATTTTTTACCATGGGTAAACCCAATCCCATTCCACTTGTTTTGGTTGTAAATTTGGGTTCAAAAACTTTATCTTTTACGGTATCATCAATTCCTTTTCCATTGTCAGCAACACTTATTTCTACATGAGTACTTCTATCTTTAATATGTACCTCTATTTTTGGATTTTCAATAGCTGTTAAAGCTTGATTTGCATTTGTAACTAAGTTTGTAATAACACGTACTAACTGTGTTTTATCAGAATAAACACTAATATTCTCTTTTTGGCTAAAAAATGAAATATAAGATTCAGAAAATATCTCAACGGCATGTTTTACAACTTTTACAATATTTATAATCTCTTTTTTTGTGGATGGCATTTTAGCAAAATCAGAAAAAGCGGAAGCTATGGATGTCATCGTGTCAATTTGTTGAATAAGCGTTTGGCTAAATTCAGAAATTTTATTTTTTGCATCTTTATCAGTAGGATCAAATCTGCGTTGAAAACTTTGAATGCTAAGACGCATAGGCGTTAGTGGATTTTTAATTTCGTGTGCCACTTGTCTCGCCATTTCACGCCAGGCTTGTTCTCGTTCACTTTGGGCGAGTTTAACAGCGCTTTCTTGAAGCTGGTCAATCATGCTGTTATAGGCTTCAACCAAATTGTGAATTTCTTCACTTCCTTTTTTTAATTCAATTTTTTCATTGTGTTTATTGAGTTGGGTTTGTTTCATTTTATCAATAACAGTTTTGATAGAATGTGTTATGTAACGCGACAAAAAATAGGCTACTATAGAGGCGATAAAAAACACAAATAGAAAAACAAGAGAGATACGTTTTAAAAATTCGTTGAGCTCTTTTTGATAAAAATCACTTTTAGCTAAATAAGGAATATTCAGTATTCCTATGGGTTCTGATTTTTCGTTATAGATATAGGAGTATGAAGATTTATATTTATCTCCATTAAATATTTTATCATTAACGACACGGTGTTTATTATTTGTTTTTAAGATTTCAAGGATTGAATTATCTACTGCCTTTTTATCGGTATCTTTTGAGAGATCTGTGATAGAGGTTTTTAATAGCTTTCCTTTTAAATCAAATAATATAATTTTTAGTTTATGGACTTTTGAAATTTCATTTATTTTCTTTTGTGTAATCAAAGATGGATTTTGAGATTCTAACAAAAAAGTCAAGCTTTCTAATTGATAAGTGATATCTCTTTTTATTGCATTTTCTTTACGTTCTAATCGCCCTTTATGATAATCTTTAGCTTGCTCTCGATATTGAAAAATAGCGACACTTATTATCAATACAGATGCTATTAAAATAACCAATAACATAGATATAAAGATGCGTGTTTGTAAAGAAAGTCGTTTATTTTTCATCAGGTAAAAGTAACAAAAAAGTTGGTCATGAGTTTTGTACTTACATTTATTAAGAATTAAAGTTACTTGTGAGGATTAATTCGTTTAATAGAAAAAAAAATAGTAGGTTTGACATTTAATCAGTTGATTTATATTATGAAAAATTTAAAAGGAATTTTAGCAGGAATTTTGTTATTCACAAGTTTGATGAGTTGGTCTCAAAAAGCTACGGATATTGCAAATGAGAAAAGTGAATTTTGGGAAAATGTTAGATTTGGTGGAGGAATTCAGTTGAGTATTGGTAATGGGTACACGACTATTGGTGTTTCCCCATCTGCAATTTATGAGATTTCTGACAAATTTGCAACAGGAGTAGGAGTTAGTTATTTGTACTCTAGATACAAATTACAAGATTTAACTTATAATGTTTATGGAGTAAGCGCATTAGCTTTGTACAATCCCATCAAAGAAATTCAATTATCAATCGAATTTGAAGAATTGAGCGTCAATCAAAAAATAGGAGAGGATACAAGTTCTTATTGGCTACCGGCTCTATATATAGGAGCCGCATATTCTATGGGTAGGCGCGCAGCGATTGGTATGAGATATGACGTTTTATATGACGAACAAAAAAGCATCTATGATAGTGCATTTACGCCTTTTATAAGAGTTTATTTTTAGTGTTTGTCCTTAAATCCGCAAGTCTTTTTATAACTGACACTAATTTTTCGCACTTAAATAAGTGATATAATATAGTGATATATGCTTGATAATGATTACACTAATTAAATCCTTGCGGATTTTAGGTTTGTCAAGAGAACTTGCTTTTGTAATATACTTTTTCCCATTCTCGTTTTAAGATAGCAAAAGTGGCTTTTGTCGCTAATTCTTTTGTGTCTTGAATTTGATTACATTGTAGGTTTTGTTCAGAAACATCAACACGATATAAGAGCTGTAAAAAGCTGTCAAATTTTGTGTTGATTAGTTGTAAAACATGCTTGTATAAAGTAGATGCTAATTCTTCTGATGTAAAAGTATTATCTATAGAAATTGATATTCCGGAGAGTTCAAAATCCTTTTTTAGTTGAGAGATTAATTCCTGAAATAATCCGGTTTGAACTACGACAAGAAGTAGTGAATTGCTATTATTTGCCGTTGGAATCATCGCTTTCTTTTTTCTAAACTTAAAACCAAATCTTTTAGTATTATCTTCGGTTTTTCATTTATTTTTAAGTCTTTCAATTCCTTTAGAGCTTTTGTGGAATAAAGTTTAATTTGCTCTTTGATCAAACGGTCAACTTTGTACTTTTCATATAGGTTTTTGACTTTTTCAATTTTAACAGAATCATTTTCTGATTTATGATTAAAAATGTTTTGTAAGAATTCTTTATCTGTTTCAGTTGCACTTTCTAGAGTTTTTAAATACAACCAAGTCTTTTTATTTTCGAGAATATCTCCACCAATTTGTTTGCCAAAGGTGGCAGCATCGCCAAAACTATCTAAATAATCATCTTGTAATTGAAATGCCATTCCTAAAGCAATTCCAAAGTCGTATATATTTTTTTGCTTCTCATTTGAAGCATTTGCAACTATTGCGCCCATTTGTAGGGAAGCTGCAACCAAAACGGAAGTTTTGTATTCAATCATTTTTAAATAATCATCCAAGCTGACATCATTTCGCGTCTCAAAATCCATGTCATATTGTTGTCCTTCGCATACTTCTGTTGCAGTTTTAGTAAATACTTTTGAAAGTTTTTTAAATATTTTTGGTTTGTAGTTCTCTAGGTATTGATAGGAGTTTATCAACATTACATCACCAGAAAGTATTCCGGTTTTAACATCCCATTTTTCGTGTACAGTAGTTTGCCCGCGTCTTATTGGGGCTTCATCCATTATATCATCGTGTAGCAAAGTAAAATTGTGAAAAACTTCGATAGCCAAGGCGACATCAAGGGCTTTTTTAGGATTTTCACCAAAAGCTTCGGCACCGATTAAAGCTAAGATTGGTCGTAATCTTTTACCACCTAATTGTAGTATATATCTTACAGGTTTATAGAGGTTTTCAGGTTCCCTGGTTGTAATTTTCTGTTGTAAAAAATCTAAAAAAAGTGCTTTGTAGTAGTTTGTATTCACAAATGATAATTTGTGTAAAAATAACATAATTTAGAATTAAGAAATGAGAATTCAGAATTATTTTGTTTTAAAGTTGTTACATTTTTTGAATTTTCAGACCTATGTGTATAGATTTGCATTAAAAATGTAAAATCAAAAAAAAACTTAGGAAACTATTTAGGTATATTTAGTTCCCTTTCTTATATTTACACTCAATTATGAGAGAAAAAATTTTACATACGGCTAGTGAACTCTTTCTAAATTTGGGAGTTAGAAGTGTAACGATGGATGATATTGCCGAAAAGATGGCAATCTCAAAGAAGACAATTTATGAGCATTATAATAATAAAACGGAATTAATAAAAGCATCAACTCACTTTGTGTTTGACCAAATTAACAACAAAATTAGTTCCATTTGTAAAGACAAAGAAAAAATTTCGCCTATACAGGCATTATTTGATATTGATAAAATAGTATTAGAGTGTATTGATGAAGATAATACGGTTGAATTTCAATTACGGAAATATTATCCAGATATATATCAATCTTTAGATGAAAAGAAGTTGAAATTAGTAACAGAAAGTGTTACAGAGAATTTGGAGCACGGCATTGCCTTAGGTCTGTATAGAGCAGATTTAAACAAATCGATAATTGCAAAATTGTATTATACCAGTACTATTGCTCTAAAGAACTCAGAATTATTTTCACCTAAAAGATTTAAAATGTCCGAAATAATGAAAACTTATTTGACTTATCATGTAAGGGCTATCGCTACACCAAAAGGAATAAAAGAACTAGAAACAATATTACAAAATGAACTATAAACTACTATTGCTTTTGTTTTTTCCATTTGTTTTATGGGGGCAAAATACAAATGAATTTAGTTTGCAAGAAGCTATAGATTATGCTGAAGAGCACAGCTATACCATATTAAATACAGATGATGACATCGCTATGGCTAAAAAGAAAGTTTGGGAAACCACCACAATGGGATTACCACAGATTAATGCCACGGCAGATTATCAAAACTTTATTGAAAAACCTATTTCATTAATTCCAGCCGAATTTTTTGGAGGACAAGCCGGTGAATTTGCAGAAATATCTTTTGGGACAAAACACAATATTAACGCGTCGGCGACCTTATCACAATTACTTTTTAACGGTTCTTATTTGGTGGGTTTACAATCTGCAAAAGTATATCTACAAATAAGTAAAAGTATAAGGGAAAAGTCGCTAACTGCTGTTAGAGAAGGTGTCACCAATGCGTATGCAGGCGCACTTATGACGACAGAGGGACTTATAATTCTAAATAAGAATAAAAAAATTATAGAAAAGAATCTTGCCGATACAAAAGAAATTTTTAAAAATGGATTCGCTGAAGAGCAAGATGTAGAACAACTACAACTAATACGCTATCAAATTAATAATGAGTTGCGTAATATGCAGCGTCTTAAAATTTCAAATTTAAAAATGCTAAAATATGTGATGGGAATTGATATAGAGGAAGCAATCAAACTCACTCAAACCTTAGATGATTTAGCATTCGAAACTACAAATATCAATTTAGTATCAGAAAAATTTGATTTCCAAGAGCATATTGATTACAAAATGGCTGAAAATAATTTTAAAGCGAATGAATTGTTTATAAAATTAGAACAGAGTAGAGCTTTGCCATCACTTAACGCCTTTTTAAATTATGGGGTAACAGCTAATAATGAGGAGTTTAAACTTTTTAATAAAGATCAAAACTGGTTTGATAGTTCTTTGTTCGGACTACAATTAAATGTGCCGATTTTTAGTAGTTTAAAAAGAAGTTCACGGGTTCAACAAGCGAAAATTGGTTTGGTAAAAGCAGAAAGAAATTTAGATGAAACCAGTCAAAAACTAAAATTACAATATCAAACAGCATTATTGAATTATCAAAATGCTAAAGAAACCTATCAAACTTCTAAAGAAGCTTTGGCTTTGGCAGAAAGAATTGAAAAGAAAGAAAATGTTAAATTTTTTGAAGGGGTTTCCGGTAGTTTTCAGTTGAGTACTGCACAAAATCAATTATACAGTAAACAACAACAGTATTTACAAGCTATTTTTAATTTAATAAGTAAAAAAGTAGCTTTAGAAACAGCTTTGAATAAAAAATAGTATTCAAGGGTTTAAAATTCTTGAAGGCTTAGGGATAAATGAAGAAAATGTTTAAAATAATTGGAATAATCATATTGGTCCTTTTTGTAGTAAATATCATTTATTACTACGTCAAACCGGAAGGGAAGAGGCAATATGTAAAGAATAATAATCTACAAACAATCAAAAAAGATTGGAAAGGAAATGTGAAAATTGGAAAAGAATTTACCAATGGAGAAAATCGTGATAAACAGATTATGCCTTGGGATATTATAAAATGGAAAACATCAAAATATCCACAAGAAAAAGAAAAAACCCAAGATAATTATAAACTAGAAGTACGTAAGAACACAGGCTTTTTAGAATCTAAAAAAGATATGATTGTTTGGTTAGGACATGCTACCTTTTTTATTCGCATTAATGGTAAAACAATTCTTACGGATCCTGTTTTGGGTGATGTTTCTTTTATAAAAAGGTTAACAGGAACAGCTTGTGCTATTGATGATTTAAAAAATATTGATTATATACTTTTGTCACATGGGCATAGAGATCATTTTGATAAAAACACACTAAAGCAGATTCTTAAAAATAATTCAAAAATTGAGGCTTTGGTTCCATTAAAATTAAATGATTTTTTTGATAAAAACAATTGTAAAAACCAACAAGCGGGTTGGTATCAAAAGTACGAGACAAATGACGATTTAGAAATATATTTTATGCCGGCAAAACACTGGAATAGGAGAATATTTTCTGATTTTAATAGAAATTTGTGGGGTAGTTTTGTCATTAAATATAAAGGAAAAACTATTTATTTCTCGGGTGATTCAGCTTATGGTGCCCATTTTAAAGAGATAAATCAAACATTTGGAAAAATTGATTATTGTTTGCTATCTGTTGGAGCATACAAACCAGCGTATATTATGAAAGACAGCCACATGAGTCCAACTGAAGCACTTCAAGCTTTTACAGATTTACAAGGTGAATTTTTTATCCCAATGCATTTTGGTACTTATGATTTGTCTGATGAACCTATTGGTGAACCAGTACGGATTTTAGAAAAGGAACTAAATAATTACCAAATTAGATTCTTAGAAATCGGAGAAGAATTAACAATCTAAACAAACTAACTAAAAAAATGAAAACAGTATTAATAACAGGAGCATCAAGTGGAATTGGAAAAGAAACCGCTTTTGAATAGAATATTGGCAGTATCCAATAGGTTTTCATCACGAAAACTGACAACGATAATTGCCACAAAAATGATGCAATAAGTAAAGACTTTGCATTACAAAATCTCAATAAAAATTAGATAACATGAAATACACAATTCTATTATTAACGATACTAATCACGCTCTTTTCTTGTCAAAATAAGAAAGATATTCCCAAAAGTGACTTAGCAAAATTACAAGCAGATAAATCTAAAATCCAAAAACAAGTCGATAGTTTAGGCAGGTATTTAAAGGAAATCGAAAAGGCAATTAACAAGCTCGATACGGTGAAGCAATTACAAAAAGTAACTTTTTTCACCACAAAAGACACTGTTTTTAATCATTACATTGCGCTACATGGAATTGTTTCATCTGATAAAAATGTAATTCTAAGACCTGAAATAGGAGGAACAATTCAACGAATTTATGTAAAAGAAGGTCAAAAAGTCAACAGAGGTCAAACTTTAATACAACTCGATGCGAGTACTTTAACCGATAAGGTAGCGGAATTAAAAACACAATTGAGTTTAGCTACTACTACTTATGAGAGACAAAAACGTTTGTGGAATCAAAAAATTGGTTCTGAAATGCAATATCTCAATGCTAAAACACAAAAAGAAGCATTAGAAAGTTCCTTGAATTCGCTTACTAATCAAATAGGGAAAATGAAGATAAAAGCTCCATTTAGTGGTGTTATTGATGCTATTGTCCCGAAGCTTGGTGAGCTTATTGGACCACAATCATCGGTTATTCGTTTGATAAATCTAAACGATGTATTTATAGAAGCCGATGTTCCTGAAACCTACTTGCCTGCTCTTAAAAAAGGGACACCTGTTTTGATTGATTTTACATCAATTAACAAGCAGGTTCCTTCAAAAATTAACAAGATTGGAAATTATATAAATCCGGACAATAGAAGTTTTAAAATTAGAATTCCTATTGCAAATAAAGATCATAGTATCAAACCAAATCTCTTAGCTGATTTAAAGATTAATGATTATAGCGCTACAGGAATCGTCTTACCTGTTAACCTTATTCAAATGAATCAAAAAGGAGAAAAGTTTGTCTATTCCATTTCAAAAGATAGTATAAAAACAAAAGTCGTTAAGAGATTATTAGAAGTTGGAAAAGAGTATGACAATCGTGTCATTATAATTGAGGGTTTAAAACCCGACGAACAAATAGTTCTCAAAGGAAGCAAATTTATAAAAGAAGGTGATGAAGTTCAGATTAATTAAGGGCATAACGCAAAACGCAAAACGCATAACGCATAACGCAAAGCGCATAACGCAAAGCGCGTAACGTATAGCGCAAAGCGTACCGCGTACCGCGCATCGCATAAAGCATAAAGCACTAAATGATGAGTAAAAATAGTAGCAAACAATTCCCATTATCAACTTGGTCAATCAAGAATAAGATGACTGTTTTTGTAATAATTCTTATTATAATAGTTGGAGGTCTTATTTCCTATATAAACATGCCGAGAGAAGCTTTTCCCGAAGTGGTTGTTCCGCAAATTTTTATTTCTACGGTTTATCCAGGAAATTCTGCGATTGACATCGAAAAATTAATTTCGAAACCACTCGAACAAGAAATCAATACCATTTCAGGAGTTGATAAAATCACCTCCACATCTACACAAGGTTTTTCCATGATAATGGCTGAATTTGATTTTAGCGTCACACCTGAAGAAGCGCTACGAAAAGTAAAAGACAAGATAGATGTGGCGATGTCAGATCCTGATTTCCCCAAAGATTTACCGGCTGATCCGAATGTGCAGGAGTTAAATATCTCCGAGATGATGCCCATCATGAATATCAATTTATCCGGAGAGTTTTCATTAGAACAATTAAAAGAATATGGAGAATATTTAGAAGAACATATCGAAAACCTGCCCGAAATCACAGGTGTTGATATCCGAGGGGTACAAGATAAGGAAGTAGAAATTGCCATAGATTTATACAAAATGCAAACCTCAGAAATTAGTTTTTATGATGTTGCAGGTGCTATTCAAAATGAAAATATGACAATTTCTGGTGGAGAATTACTCGAAAATTCGATAAAACGAAATGTGCGTATTATCGGTGAATTTAAAACACCAAAAGAAATTGGAGATATCATCGTCAAACAAGAAAACTTTAATATTGTTTATCTACGTGATATTGCTGCTATCAATTTTCAAGAAGAAGACCGTTTGAGTTATGCGCGAGAATATTCACAACCTGTTGTGATGTTAGATGTCAAGAAAAAAAGTGGAAAAAATCTAATTGAAGCCGCTACAAAAATTGATGCAATCATCAAAAATGCCAAAGCGAGCAAATTTCCTGATAATCTAGAAATTTCAAAGACCAATGATTTATCCGGAATCACAAAAAAACAAGTGTCTAATCTAGAAAATAGCATCATCATGGGTGTTATCTTGGTTGTTTTAGTACTCTTGTTTTTCTTAGGCATTCGCAATGCTTTGTTTGTGGGAATTGCCATTCCCTTATCCATGCTTATGTCGTTTATTTTGTTGAGTAGTATGGGCGTTACTCTTAATATGATGGTGCTTTTCGGATTGGTGTTAGCTTTAGGAATGTTGGTTGATAATGGTATTGTTGTTGTAGAAAATATATACCGACTTTATGACGAAGGCTATACTTTGCTTGACGCTGCTAAATACGGTGTCGGTGAAGTTGCCATGCCTATTATTGCTTCGACGGCTACAACATTAGCCGCTTTTTTACCCTTGGCTTTTTGGCCGGGAATGATGGGTGAATTTATGAAGTACCTTCCCATAACTTTGATTATCGTTTTGGGTTCGTCTTTGTTTGTAGGATTAGTCGTAAACCCCATGTTGACTTCCGTTTACATGAAGTTAAAAGAAAAGGAACCCAATAGAAAAAAACTCCTAATTTATAGCGGTCTTTTTATAATTGTAGGCTTTGTTTTTATCCTTTTGGGTGCTAATGCTTATCAAAAATTGTTCAATGCTATAGGTCTTGCATTGATCATTTTAGGCGTACTCCGTTTGATTAACACATTCTTATTTGCTCCGGCAACGCGTTGGTTTCAAGAAATTGCTATTCCTTCTCAGGAGAATTTATATGAAAGAACCTTACGTTTTGTGTTAAAAAAATGGCGACCCTATGCTGTTTTTGTAGGAACCTTTTTGCTTTTTATTTTCTCAATAGTATTGATGATTTCGAATCCTCCAAAGACTTTATTTTTCCCGGAAACACCGCCAAAACAGGTTTTTATCTTTATAGAATATCCCATCGGGACAGATATTGAAGTTACCAATACTTTTACCATTGAAATGGAAAAAGATCTTGAAGAATACCTCAGTAAATATGAGAAAAATGGCAAAAACTTTTTAATTACCTCAATAATTGGTCAGGTAGGAGAAGGAACCGCAGATCCTAATCAAGATATTGGTGGTGGACAAACACCGCATAAAGCTCGAATAACAGTAGATTTTGTAGATTTTGAGTTTCGTCGTGGAATTGATACAGATGAGGTGCTTAGTGATATTCGAGGTATTGTAAAAAAATATCCCGGTGTAAAAGTGTCAGTTGACCGCCCTAAAGAAGGACCTCCGGCGGGTGCACCCGTTAATATTGAAGTAACAGGAGAGGATTATGACCTGATTATAAAAGAAGCTGAAAAAATTAAAAACTATATTGAAGCATCGAGTGTCGCCGGTTATGAAAAATTGAAGTTAGATGTAGAACGCGGCAAACCCGAACTTGAAGTTATCGTAGATAGGCAAAAAGCGCGTCGCCTAAATGTGTCAACCGGTCAAATAGGTGATGCTTTACGAACCTCAATTTATGGAAAAGAAGTATCAACCTTTAAAGATGGTGAAGAAGACTATCCAATAAACATTCGTTTAAGTGAAAAATACCGCTATAACAAAGAGGTTTTACTCAACCAATTGATAACTTTTAGGAGTCAATCAACAGGAAAGATTGTGCAAGTTCCTATGGCTGCGGTAGCTTCTGTGAAAAATACAACCACTTTTAGCGCAGTAAAACGCAAAAATTTGAAACGATTAATTACCATCACATCAAATATTTTAAAAGACTACAATCCTACAGAAGTAAATGAGAATTTAAAGAATCTAATGGAGAGTTATTCTTTACCTGAGGGTATTAATTATTCATTTACAGGTGAACAAGAAGAACAAGCCAAACAGATGGCATTCCTTTCTAAAGCTTTATTAATAGCAGTAGCTTTGATATTTCTCATTATTGTCGGGCAGTTTAATTCTATGAGTACACCGGTTATTATTTCCATTTCGGTTTTATTAAGTTTGATAGGTGTGTTATTAGGCTTGGTAGTTTTTAACATGGAATTTGTGATATTGATGACGATGATTGGTATTATTTCCCTAGCAGGAATTGTAGTAAACAACGCTATTGTATTGTTGGATTATACCAATTTGGTAATAAAAAGAAAGCTATTAGAAAATGGTTTTGACGAACACGAAAAAATTGGTAATCAAGAAATTCTTTATGAAGGCATTGTAGAAGGTGGAAAAACACGTTTACGACCTGTATTATTAACCGCCATTACCACTATTTTAGGATTATTGCCTTTAGCTTTAGGTATCAACTTCAATTTTGCGACATTATTCACAGAATTTGATCCGCAATTTTATACCGGAGGAGACAACACTGCTTTTTGGGGTCCGATGTCTTGGACGGTAATATTTGGGTTGACCTTTGCTACATTTTTAACGCTTATTGTTCTTCCTATCATGTATTACTTGTTAAATAGATTTAAACTATGGCGAAAATTGCGAAATATTTCGTAAATTAGGGCAATAGATTTTAGATACATAGGTTTATTTTATAGAGGTCTTTATTGAACCCATCTCTTTGTTTAATGAAAAAGCGCATATACATATTTTTGTTTTTGTTTCTCACATTTACCTTGCAAGGTCAAAATGTTGAAACCGAAAAAGATCTTAAAGTAGGTTTGGTACTCAGTGGTGGTGGCGCCAAAGGTTTTGCACATTTAGGCGCTTTAAGAGCCATTGAAGAAGCTGGCATACGAATAGATTATATCGGAGGAACTAGTATGGGAGCCATTATAGGTTCCTTATACGCGTCTGGGTACTCCGTTTATGATATTGAAAAAATCATCAGAGATAAAGAAATGGAACTGAATAGTTTTATGCAAGATGAAATCTCTAGAAAATCCAAACCTTTTTATCAAAAAGAAAATGATCATAAATACGTAGTTAAATTATCTTTAAAGGATAAAAAAATTCAACTTCCTACAGGATTGATTAGCGGACAAAGTTTTTTAAATCAGTTTTCAAAATATACGCAGCATGTCAACAATATAAATGATTTTAATCGACTACCGATTCCATTTTTATGTATTGCCACAGACTTAGTAAAAGGAGAACAAGTACTTTTAAATAGTGGCTATTTACCCGATGCTGTTCGGGCGAGCGCTTCTTTTCCAACCCTATTAAAACCTGTTGAGATTGATGGCAAACTATTAGTCGATGGAGGTATTGTAAATAATTTTCCTGTAGATGAAGTACTGGCGATGGGTGCTGATATTGTAATTGGCGTGTATGTTGGTGACGGAAAATTACTCAATAAAGATGAAATAAATACGGTAGTTGATGTTTTAAATCAAGTGGTAAGTTATCAAATGCTAGACGATGATGATTTGGCAAAGAAAAACAAAACAGCAGTTTATATTCGTCCGGATATAACCCAATACTCTGTTTTATCTTTTGATCAATACGAAGAAATTGTACAAGAAGGGTATAAAGCTTCGATTACACATTTAAAAGAGTTAGTTGCCATTGCCAAACAACAAAAAATTCATAGAAAAAATTTTAGCCCTTCAAAAATTCCAGATGAGTTTATAATCAATAGTATTAAAATTAATGGTAATGAGAATTATACGTATAGCTATATTATTGAAAAATTGCAAATACATTTAGGAAAAAAAATCAGTTTCAATCAGTTTTTTAATGGAATTGACAGACTGTCTGCAACGGATAATTTTACAAATATCCAACACAAAATATTTTTAACGCAAGATGGTGAGGTTTGTAATATAGCTATTAATGTTACAGAAAATCCAATAAAAACGCATCTACAAATGGGTGTGCATTATGATGATATATATAAAGCAGGAGTCCTTCTAAATGTAACCAGTAAACATTTGTTATTTGACAACGATTTTATTTCTGCTGACATCGTTATTGGTGATAAACCAAGATATAATATTACCTATTTTATTGATAATGGCGTACACTTAAGTGTCGGATTAAAATCAATATTGCAAAATTATGATTTTGATACAAGTTTCAATGTAAACAATACCAGTCTTTACCCTGCTAGTAATCATGTAAATTTAGATTATCTAGATGTTTCCAATCGTCTGTTTTTTCAAGCAGTATTTGAAGATAATTTTGCGATAAAATTAGGAATTGAGCAACGTTATTTAAGTGTCTTGACAAAAAATATTAAAGAGAATTTTGGAGAAAATGAATTGATATTCGAGAAATCTAATTATGGAAATCTATGTGGTTCATTAAAATTTGACACCTTTGATCAACGCAGTTTTCCTAAAAAAGGAATTTTATTTGAAGCCATAGCAAAGTGGCATTTGCTTTCGTCTGATTTTCAAAATAATTTTAATCCTTTTTTACAAGGAAAAGCCAAATTTGGATATGCTTATAGATTAGGTGATAAATTTACAACTCAATTTGATTCTGAAGCAGGCATTTCTTTTACAGAAAATGATAATCCGTATCTCGATTTTCATTTGGGTGGTTATAATGAAAATTATTTAACGAATTTTACTTCTTTTTATGGGTATTCTTTTGCGAGTATTGGAAATAACTCTTATTTAAAATCCTCTTTAAG
>JAUVOS010000241.1 GCA_030599055.1 Lutibacter sp. | reverse complement strand
CAACTACAGCTCCAGTTGGTTTGTCATTGATATAGAAATTACCAGCAGCATCTACTAATTTTTTAGTAGCTACTTCAGCGGCGTAACGATCATTGCTAAAAATAGCTCCCGTTAAAGCATAAGGGCTAGTGTCATTTAATACGTCTAAAATACTTTCCCATTCTTTATCTTCATAAACATAAATTGTCAGTACCGGGCCAAACAATTCTTCTTCCATTGTTATATAATGTGGGTCGGTAGTTAGAATGACCGTTGGGCGAATAAAATAGCCTTTACTATCATCATAATCTCCTCCGATAATTATTTCAGCATCTTTATCTTTTTTAGCGCCATCGATAAAGTTAGTCAAATTGTCAAATGAACTTTGGTCGATTACGGCGTTAATAAAGTTACTGGTGTCTTCCGGACTTCCCATTTTCATGGAATCAATTTGTTCTTTTAAGACTTTTCTAACTTTTCCCCACATAGATTTTGGAATATAAGCGCGAGAAGCAGCTGAACATTTTTGTCCTTGGTATTCAAAAGCACCGCGTGATAAAGCAGTGGCAACTTGTTTATAATTAGCACTTGGATGCGCCCAAACAAAGTCTTTTCCACCGGTTTCTCCAACAATGCGTGGATAATACTTATAGTTTTCCATATTATTACCTATCAGTTTCCAAAAACTTTTAAAAACTTGCGTAGAACCCGTGAAATGAACGCCTGCAAATTCAGGGTGTTTCATTACTACTTCGGTAATCATACTAGAACGACCGGTAATCATATTGATCACGCCATCGGGTAAACCAGCTTCTTTAAAGAGTTGCATGATAATATTTGCCGAATACATCTGAGTACGTGCCGGTTTCCAAATAATTACGTTCCCCATCAAAGCCGGAGCAGCAGGTAAATTTCCTGATATTGCCGTAAAATTAAAAGGAGTAATTGCATAGACAAAACCTTCTAAAGGTCGATATTCTAATCGATTCCAAATTCCCGGTGCTGATTCGGGTTGATTTTGATAAATTTCCGTCATAAATTGTACATTAAAACGTAAAAAATCTATCAACTCACAGGCCGCATCTATTTCTGCTTGAAAAACATTTTTAGATTGTGCCAACATGGTGGCTGCATTCATTTTATCGCGATAAGGACCTGCTAACAAATCAGCGGCTCTTAAAAAAATTGCTGCACGTTCTTCCCATGGCATTACTGCCCATTTTTCTCTTGCTTTTAATGCTGTTGAAACTGCTTTTTCTATATGTTCTTGATCTGCTTGGTGAAACTTCCCCAAACTGTGTTTATGATCGTGCGGAGGATGCATCGTCCCTGTTTTATCGGTACGTATTTCTTCCGCTCCGATATACAATGGAATATCAACACTTTCTTTGTACATTTTTTTGTACATTGCTATTAGGTTTCTATGTTCATTACTTCCTGGAACATAATCTCTTACAGGCTCGTTGACCGCTTTGGGTACTGTGAAAAATCCGTTTGCCATATTGATTGAATTTTGTGTTTAAAAATTAGTTGTGCAAAGGTACAAATGAATTTAGAATTATGAATTCAGAATTTAGAATTATTGTGATAAGTTTGTAACTTTGAGTTAAATCTCATTTTGAGGTGCTGAGTGATTAATTATGTTTAATTATCTTTGTGGCTCTTAGTGTTTTCTTTGTGCAACTTTGTGCAATAGCTATTACACAAAGTTGCTCAAAGAATTCCCAGAGAATACACAAAGAAAAAATCAGATATGTTAGAAAATGAATTATCAAAAAAAATTATAGGTTGTGCAATAGAAGTTCACAGACAATTGGGTCCGGGTTTATTAGAATCAGCTTATCAAGAATGTTTATATTATGAATTGAAACAGACAGGTTTAAAGGTTAGAAAGGAGAAACCGATGCCAATTGTTTATAAAGAAGTTAAACTAGATCACGGCTATAGAATAGACTTGCTTGTTGAAGAAAAAGTGGTAATAGAAATAAAAACAGTAGAATATTTTACGGATGTACATATAGCCCAAGTTCTCACTTATTTGAGACTTGGAAACTATAAACTTGGTTTGTTGTTAAATTTCCATACTACAGTTCTTAAAAACGGTATTAAAAGAGTAATTAATTAACCCGCTTTCCGAAGTTTGTAACTCACTACCTAGCTGTTCGAAGTGTAAGCTTTGCGAAGTCCCCTGACTTTGCCATACAATACAAACTTGATATTATTTTGGTAGATAATCCTGTGAATAACATAAAAAAAGCACCAAACATTATAAATTGTATTTGTTATGATTATTATTGTGCGAAGTCGGGGGACTTCGCACAGCGGTGAATAAATAAACAAAATATTCATCGGTTTTTAACATATAAACAAATCAACTCCTCAACAGTTAAACAATTAAACACTTCAACACCCTACTGCCCCAAGCGTCTAGAACTTCCCATGCCATAACCAATAACACGATCATAATAACTGCCAAATTTTGAATAATAAACTAGTACGATATATTCGTTTTCTGTTTCATCAAAACTACCGTTGACATCGGTTGTATTTATTTCATTCTTATCGTTAAGTGTCACATAATTATAATTATAAAAACCTTGTTTTAATAACATAGTAGTCTCATAATGACCTGTTTTGGAATTAAAAGTCAATTTATTATCATCGGTGAGTTGGTAGTTGTTGAAATTTCCATATACATAAACTTCTTTATCAGGATATTCTTCATAGACATCTAAAGCAAAATATACCCAAGAATAATCAGCTTCTGTACTTGATGATTCGGCACCGATATTTCTAATTACAAAATTACCATTTACATCAGGGTAATAGGTATAGGGAATATTTGCACGTTCTCTATTTACATAAAGAAAAGTGTGATAAAGACGTTCGCCTGACACTACTCTGGCAATATTCATATTGGTCATACGAATCTCTTTAGAATCAAAATTTAAAAATTCGTTTCCGCCCCAAAAAGCAGTTTCTTTATCGTATTTATACAACAACTGTTCTCCACGGATAAACTGCGGTTTTAAACCGGCAATTTGAGTGGAATAATCGTTGTTTTGTAGTAGAACCGGATAGATTTCATCACGTGGATTATTAATAAAAAAATTAGGATGGTTGATACTAAATTGCACGGATTGTT
>JAUVOS010000128.1 GCA_030599055.1 Lutibacter sp. | reverse complement strand
TTGATTGATTTCTTTTAACATCAACTACTTCTGTAAAATTTGGGATGACTTCAATTGTTTTATGTATTCGCTTCGAAAGCATGGAAGCCAAAAACTTACTAGGAGAAATATAAGTGTCTATATATTTTTCATAGTAGTTAAAACTGTGATAAAAAGTGCTTTCTAAGGCACCAACTGTACTTTTTAGAAGCGAACCATCAAAGCATTTATCTTTGATGCAATTCACAAAAGAACCGGTAACACATTTGGTGCAGACCGCATCTCTTTGAAAATTGTACAACCGGTGGTATGGGCAAACCATTTGACTGTCATGCACTGTTTGGACTACTTTAATGCCACGATTTTTTATCTCGGGTAAAATACTAGGTGTCAATTGAAAATTATAATTGTGGATATGTACAATATCGGGTTGGTAGGCGTCGAGAACTTGGGCTATTTTTTTCCTATTTGCTTTTGAATAGATTGTATTGACAACAGAACCTAATTTTTGTGTCAAGCTTTGGTCTGTATAATCAATGTTTTCTGCTTCAAACTCAGGAAAATCACAGACAAGATTCTCTGGGTCTTTCATGCCCCAAAATTTAACTTCATGTCCTAAATCTTGAAGTGCCTTGGATATTTGAAACATATAAGTTTCGGCTCCACCAACAATTTTAAGAAACTTATTAATTTGTAATATTTTCATGCTACAAATCTACGGAATCTATTTTTCTTTAATTATTATTTTACTGACTACAATTTCCATCAATAATATCTTGTTGAGTGGGGTTATATAAATTATAATTAACATAATAATTTCCAGGAAAACCGACAACAACAATTAAATTATTTAGGCCACAAAAGTCAACAAGATTTTAACTGGACCTTAAATCTTCACTATTTTCTTAAAAAACGTGGTAGCATTTTCATCCTTTACCCTTACGAAATACAAACCTTTATTTAGCATTGAAATATTGATCGTATGTTTATCCTGATTAAACATTATCAATTGACCTAAATCATTATAAATAAGAATTTCTGCAATATTTTGTTTGGTTTTAATAGTAATAAAATCACTCGCAGGGTTTGGATAAATTGATATTTTATCTATAGAATAATCAGCTACTGACACCATGCTTTCCTCAACACAATGTATTTTTATATTAATCTTATGTGAACTATCATCATTATTTTTATAAGTCGCGCGATAAACTACATCCTCGTCTTCAAAAATACTATCACTGAAAGGATATATTGAATATAGTGTCGTGTTATTCCCTGGTGTTAGCCAATTTGAATCCGGGTATAGGTCTCCTGATGGCTCAATTATAATTTCTGGTATATAACCATCTTCAAACACTAGGAGGCTTTTATGATAAGCCGGCACAAATTGACCATTAACTAATTCTTGTGAATTATAAACCATAACTATATGGTCATCAGGCACAACGTTTAAGGTTGGTAATAGAGACATATTTTCTTCGGGTTCAACAATATTTAAAATAAAAGTATTCTCCGCATTATGTGTAATTAAGGTAATCGATTCATCATCATTGATCTTTCTATTGTCAGAAGCTCCATAAATGCTATTGTCTATTATTTTTTTTATATAACCATGGACCATTTCTTTGCTCAATATAATAACCTCATCTTCAATAGTCAGCGCCATTACTTTATCATTAAAAATATTAACCTCTACAACAAAATTCGCAAATAAGTTATGATAATTTTGATAAAAGTTACTTAAATCATGCCAATCCGTTTTGAAAAAAGAGTCGTCATTAAGGTTTTTAATCGTTAGAAAATCACCAGCATTAAAATTACTATTAGTGATTTGATATTGACATATTTTATAATTATTAATATATCTTATAAAAGCTTCTTGACCCGGCTTAGACTCACTTTCAATAATATTTCCTGTAGAAATGTCAATTATTTTAAGAATATACCAAAGTTCAACCATGTTAAAAGCTTCAACTCCTATATTTCCATCTGGTAATTGCACAATATTCCTCGCTGGCTCAAAAACATTAGAAATATTGGTTGTCCATAAAACTTGATTAGAAATGCTATTAAGTTTCATTATATCATACAAATCATCCTCTTCAAACAATACATACAAATAATCACCTATGGCTAAAGTTTTAATGGGATTATTTTGAATTTCTATTATTACAGAATATGAACCATTTGGCAAATTCTTTTGAATACGAACATTATCAGTCTGATCATAACTATATATGCTGTAACTAATACCTGTGTTCGTAATAGCAATTGATAAAGACTCTACAGAATCTGAACCACCTGTTCCTGATACTAATGGGTATTCATGTAATAATGTCCATGTTCCGTCAGTTTCTTTTTGGAAGAGTTGAGTGACTCCATCATCTGAACCATCAATGGAATAAGAAATTGTTAAATAGTTTCCATTGTCAGATATGGCGGACTCTTCAAAAACATAATCTGTGCTTGCAATTGTTTCAACAGTTTGTGAATAAATACTGCTATAAAGGCTTAAAACGATTAATATTACACTTATGTTTTTCATAATAATATTTGGTTTAGTTTAATTATATATTTGCATTAGTTGCGAAAGCCCTTAAATAGTATTTTGTAGCTAAACTAAGTCCATCTATTGTAATGTGAAAATGGCCGTTTTCATTGTAATTATCTTCTTTAAAGTTGTCCTCTAAGGTGGGAGATTCTTCAATACCCCAACATACACCGTAAGAGATAATTTCATTACTACCATCATCTTTAATATAACCTCCTGTATTAATCGAAGCAGAACCATAAAGAGTTATTTTTTTGGTTTCGATTGTAGGAAGGTTAGCGTCTTCATCATCTCGATTACAACTAAAAAGAAGCATGACTATGAATAATAAACTCAGTTTTTTCATCATAAACAGGTTTTAAGACTACTAAGATAGTTATTTTTTTTACTGACTACAATCACCATTGATAATATCTTGTTGGGTTGGGTTGTATAGGTTACCACCACCAACATTATAATATCCTGGATGCCCATACAATTAAATTAGGCTTTAGTCTAAGATAGCTATTTATCACCAATTGAATCGTAGAATAAGAAACTGCAATTTTATGATTGAATAAGGATTAAAAACCATTCGCTTTTTTACCTATTTGATGATAGCTAAAGCCTTTTTCCTCTAGCTTAAAGGAATTGTATTGATTTCTACCATCAAAAATAATTGAGTTGTTTAATTTTTCTTTAATCAAGTCAAAATCAGGTGATTTGAACTCTTTCCATTCTGTTAGCAATAATAAAGCATCTGATTTCTTTAATGCCTTGCATTTGTTTTTATAGTAGGTAATGCCTTGTATGCCTTTTAAATAATGAGATTTGGCTTCATCAATTGCTTTTGGGTCGTAAGCTTGAATTTTCGCACCTCTGGCTATGAGTTCCTTAATGATGTATATGGCGGGTGCTTCACGCATATCATCTGTGCCTGGCTTAAAGGCTAGTCCCCAAACCGTAAATATTTTTCCCGATAAATCAGCTCCAAACTTTTTTATTACTTTATTGGCAATCACCAATTTTTGATTGTCATTTACTTGTTCGACTGCTTTAATTAATTGTGGTGTATAATTGTTTTCTTTTGCTATTCTGTAGAGTGCTTGTACATCTTTAGGAAAACAAGAACCTCCATAACCACTACCCGGATTGATAAAACTACGTCCAATTCTGGAATCAGAACCAATGCCGTTTTTTACATGATTGACATCTGCACCAACTAGTTCGCAAATATTAGCAATCTCGTTCATAAATGAGATTTTTGTTGCCAACATGGCATTGGCGGCATATTTTGTCATCTCAGCAGATTGTACATCCATACTGATAATTTGACTGTTACTTTGTACGAATGGGCTGTAAAGTTCGCGCATTACAGCAATCGTTTTATTTGAATTTGCACCAATCACTACTCGATCGGGTTTCATAAAATCATTTATTGCATCTCCTTCTTTTAAAAACTCAGGATTTGACACAACATCAAAATCAATTGTTAAACTACGTTTATCTAGTTCATTTTTTATTGTTTTTCGTACTTTATCACCGGTTCCCACAGGAACTGTTGACTTATTGACGATAATTAAAGAATGCTTCATCAATTGCCCTATTTGTTTGGCAACAGACAATACGTATTGTAAATCAGCAGAACCATCATCTCCCATAGGTGTTCCAACAGCAATAAACACAATATATGCATCATTAATTACTGTTTTAATATCAGTAGAGAATTCCAAACTTTTTAGTTTGTAATTCTTGTTGACAAGACGTTCTAGACCAGGTTCAAAAATGGGAATAATTCCCTTTTTTAAATCATTTATTTTTTTGATGTCTATATCAATACAAACAACATTATTGCCCATTTCTGCAAAACATGTGCCACTGACTAAACCTACGTAGCCAGTTCCAATTACTAATATTTTGTTCTTCATATGTCTTACTATTCTAAAGTTGTGCTACATTAGAACAATTCTTAATTATGTTTAATAAAATCAATATTTATAACACACTATATATCAATTCATTAATTGATTGAAATTAATAAAGTTATTATTCAGTATTCCAATAACAAATTCATAAATTTTATTATAAAAAATACCATAATCGGTTTCAAAACTAATGAAATAATATCCATTATCAATAGTATTTTTAAAGTAAAAATCCTTTCAAATTTATTTATTCACATATTCTTTTGAAACGCGCATATTTTTTGAATATAAAAAGTAGATTATATAACAGATAAGAATAAAATACTCAATAAATGGAAATATATTCCTATAAAAATCTAATTCTGATGATTGCGCCAAACTATATATAAGCATTTTAAGTGATAATGGAATTAATAGTATGATGAAATTTGCAAAAGTTTTATTATCATAATTTAACTTAGCAATAAAGTAATAAACTAAAACTGAAGGTATTAAAGCGAATATAATATAGTTTAAAACACTAGCTCCTTCAAAATATTCAGAACGAAACAATATATCAAAAACAAATGTTGAAACGAATAATGTCACGACTACCACAAAACTTAAAACTCCTAAAAGATATAGTATTGATTTTTGTTGAGCCTTATAAATATTTTTAAAATGAGAGGTTATTACAGAAAAGAAAAACAATTGTATAACTGTAAAAAGTGTATATGCGGATGAAAATAATGCTAAATCTACTTTTGAAGCATATTTTTCTATAAAAATTACATCTATCCTACTGATTCCGATATACATTAAATAATACAATAAATAGAATTTTGAAACACTAAGTGTATTACGTACTTGATTAAACACAAGCTTAAAATTATTTAAATATACTCTTAAACTTATATGTTTGATCAATACAAAATAATTTATAGAAAAGGATAATAAACCCGCTATTAGGTATATAATCATTATTTTCCAAAGCTGCCATTCTAAGTTTTTAAAGACAAGAAGTGTCGTCAGAAAAAGAATTAAACGCAGTAAAGGTTCGGATAAAATAACCGTTAAATCTACTTTAGAATACGCTTTTCCCCTAGCTAACATTTTAATAAAAGCAGAAGAAGAGCTAATGTATATAATGATTGAATAAAGTATACCAGCTATAGCAATGTCAGGTTTTCTGTAAAAAAAGAAAATTGATAAGGCAATAATTATAAATGTAGACAAAACAAATCTCGCCGAAAAAAGACTATTGATGCCCTGCAATTCATTTTTAAGACTTTTGTTAAATACTAAATTGTTAATTCCCCCATCCATCAATACAGAAGCCCATAAAACAATTGCAACAATATAGGAGTAATCAGCATACTCTGTAATTAGAATAACTTTCATCAATAATAAAATATTGATAAATGATATTATTTTTGAAAAGACTTCAGCAAAAGGAATTATTGTTTTGTTCTTAGATGATGGCATCGTTTTTTAGAGTTTGTTTAATTATTTGTAATTGACTCATTGGGTTATACCTTTCATCAATCATTTTAAAACAAGCTTTTTGAACCTGATTTCTTTTTTTAGCATCAATGCTAATCCATTGTTTAATCT
Source organism: Lutibacter sp. (assembly GCA_030599055.1). GTDB lineage: Bacteria > Bacteroidota > Bacteroidia > Flavobacteriales > Flavobacteriaceae > DQTL01. The sequence goes on along the minus strand of JAUVOS010000128.1, from coordinate 1,140 downwards.
TGTTTTTCAAATCCTCAACTTTGTTATATTTAAAAAAACTACCCGTAAGATCGTTTGTAACTGCTTCGTATTCGGGCATTTGAACTTCAAACCTGTCATGCGTAATAACAGGGGCACCATATTGTAAACTGTGTATAGCTGTAAGCCCGATATTTCCTGGGCAAACACATGCACTTGCTTTATAAAAGAATTCTCCTAAAATTGTTTCGTCAAAAAGAGACCCATAAAATAATACGTGATCATTTAGTTTGTATTTTTTTATTGCTGTTCGGATCTTTTTATCTTGAATAACACGTCCTACCAACAAAAGGTTCGTTTTAATCCCCTCTTTTTGTAGTAAATGCATAGCTTCAATAATTAAGTAAAGCTTTTTTTCCTCTTCTTGAATACGACCTACGTAGATAAGATAAGGGTGCTGTGTTTTGAACTGAGGTAAGCCTACATTTTTAGATAATAGTGCATTTCTGACTTCCATTTGTGAACTGTAACCCAACGAATTGTATACGGGGACGAGTTCTTCGTTTGTAAATCCTATTGAAAGCATAAAATCACGAGCAAGATCACTATAAATAAAACTCTTGTATCCCATCTTAAAAAATATCTTTTTAAAGAAAAGTCTGAGTTTTCCTTCATGGCCATTAAGACCGTGTGCCCATAAATAGACTTTTTTAGAGGTGATTTTAGCGTAGAGTAATACTAACCAATTAGATAATCCGTAGGGGTCTCCGGTTAAAATATAGGCTTTGTATTTTGATTTAAATACTCTGTGAATGCCAACTTGCCAATATAGTTTTTTATAAAACACATTTTTAAATAAATATTGAAAACCATTTAGCTTAGTATAATCTAAATTCTTTAGGGGTTGTTGAATGCGGTCTCCAGCATAAAAGTCACACTTCAGCTCTTTATCCATTAAGTGGTAAATCTCTTCTCTGTAGTGTGGAAAAATATTGAAAATACATGCTACCATGTTTTTATTTTAAAATGTTATTGTAGAGTATCTAATTTAAAATTCACTTTTTACTATTTTGTCCTTCTTGGATAGCAGTGTTGATGATTAATGCCATAAACATAAAGATCACTACACCTCTATTTTGACTAAATATTGCATCAGAACTACTATCAATCAACAATAGAATT
>JAUVOS010000019.1 GCA_030599055.1 Lutibacter sp. | reverse complement strand
TCATTAATTCCGATAAGTATAAATATAGCTTTAGGCTTAAAATAGATTATTTCATCCAGTCTTTTCAATATGCCATCTGTTACATCTCCTTTAATTCCACGATTTCGTATATTATCAACCCCAAATTTAACACTCCAATCTTCACCAATTTCAGTAATACTATTCCCTATAAAAACAATATCGTTAAAGTTTAATGGAGTTTCTTTAAATTCCTTTATACGCTTGGGATAATGTTTTGCTGACCAATTGGTGTGATATTGAATTACTGTACTTTCAGGAGGATAAAGTTTAGCTAATCTATTTTCAGAAAGGGGCTTTAATTGATTACAGCCGTTTGTGAAAATCAAGACTAATATCAGAAAAATAGTATTAAATAAAGTGTATTTTTTCATAATAAATTGTTGTTTGTTACTAAGCTTATTGGTTTTTCAAATTTCATATTGTGGGCAACGGGAGTCTGTGCATTAACCTCTATTTTAGTATTATTTTCTTTCGTAATTGTCTGATTTTCAATATGCTTATTTTTTATAAAATATCATACTAAAACTAGTATCATGTGAATTTTATGGAGTATCACTTTTATTATCATATACTTATGTTTTAACCAATTTTATAGTTCATTAGCGATATTCTTGTATCATTCATCCTGTTTAATAATTTTTATGTTTTCAACAGAACCTCTATAATTAATCTTTAATAGATAAACTCCATTAGAATAAGTTTTAAGATTTACCTCTTTATTGTTGGTCGTTTTAAGTAATGTTCCGTTCATATTAAAAACCTGTATGCTTAGATCATCTATGTTATTTTGTGTTTTCATATAAATTTTACCTTTGGTAGGATTAGGATAAAATATAATAGTATTTAGTTCATAATCATTAACACCTACGGTAATTCCTGAACCGTTATAGGCGCCAATATTTGGCACTTCAAAGTCAGAAACAGGGTTTCCAAAAAAATCATATCCACCATTGTGGTTTAAATAATCTAAGGGATCTGAACTTCCATTTATTAAAAATCCTGTTCCTAATGAAGGGCTTCCTTCTAACAGTCTATACTTTTCCGAATCATTTACACCTGGCGATTCAAATAATGGATCGGTAAATATGGCATTGCTTATCAAATCAGGATCGAAACTAAAACTGGTAGCTTGATAAAACTGATTGTGAGTTACATCAAATGTATTATTTGTATTTTCTAACTTTGTGAGTAATACATCTCCTCCAGATTGCACATAAACAATATTGTTATAGATATGGGTATCTCCTGTATTTTCTTGTACAAAAATCTCGGGGTTTAAAGTATTAGGTATATAAGCTGTATTATTGTAAATAAAAGTCCCAACATTTGTGCATCCGCCATTTCCTGAGCCACAATAATCACTTACCCAAAATATTTTGCCTTTCTTTTTAAAATCACCTGTAGCATCAAGCCTATAGCCATCATTCACACTAATATTATATCTATAGCCACAATTAATATTACTACCCAATATCTCTACAAAACCACCTTCGTTGTTAGAGCTGTAATTGTATTGAAATACTACATTTTCATTATTAAAATCTATATGTGCCCCATAAGAATCCATAGGACCATGAGCATTTAAAAACTGATTGTTTTGAACGATAGCATTTTTTACATCAAATACCCACAAGCCGCTTCCTCGCTCCCACATTCTTGTATCTAAACTTGATCCTGTATTGTCAAAAACACTATTTTCTATCAAAATATTTTGAGTTTTTGCTGTAACAATTCCTGATCCACCGGTATGGAAAAAAGTGTTATTCCTAAAAATAAAATCATCATGTTTGTACGTATCTAAACCATTCAGCCCATCTGCACTTGTCCAAATACCATAATGACCCGTTTCGGTAATGTCACAATATTCAATAATAACATTAGAAGTATTATAATAATGCCCTAAGGTTTGGTCTGATTGTGATTCAAATTTTATACCATAACCTTGGTGGTTATTATCTGGATTTGTTGGCGTTGGATAAATGGTATGTATTGTAAGATTCGCTAGTCTAAAATAAGTTAAGGATCTAGTATTTGCAACAATCTTTAATCCAAAACGCACATTTCTCCCGGTTCCCCAATCATTTTCTATGCCACCAAAACCGGCAAGGATCTTTGGTGATGTTCCCTCTAAATATGAAGCATCATTTACCAATTCTAAATTATTAATTTCAATATAATCATCGTTATAAATTAACAGGGCAGCTTGGTATCCATCACCATCAATGATAGGTTTGGTTGTACCTCCATATTTATCTACTATAATCGGACTTCCTGCTGTTCCCGATCCTTTTAACCAAAACATTCCATACCAAACATCACCAGATTTAAATAGTATTTTATCGCCTGGAGAAAAGGTAGTATCGTATAATTTGGTTAACGTTTTCCAAGGTGTTGTTATTGTTAGTCCATCACTGGTGTCATTGCCTTGCGATGCACTAATATAATAGTTTGTGGCTTTTGCTGAAAACAAAACCCCAATAGCTAGAAGCAATGTGAGTAATATTTTATTTTTTAAATTGTGTAGCATCATTCCAATCGTCTGTTCTAAAAGATGAAGCAGGTAAAAGGTTTGTATCATAAAGAAGAGTTCCTTCAACCCAATTGCGCCAAGCATATCTCACTGCTACAGGATTAGGGACTTTATCACTTTTTACAAATACTTTTTTGCGTTGTACTATTTTGGCGCTAGCCGGATAAAACACTTTATCATCTCCAGCAATCTCAAATCCCTCTAATTCATTATATGAATATAATCCTAACTCGGCATTTTTAAAGTTTAAAATAATTCCGCCATCTTTTATCAATAGTGTATTAAAAATTGGTGAAGCACCATCTACTGCTTTATATCCATAAGTTTGGTTTAGTGCATTCAATAACAATCTATCAGCCACTCCTTTTTTCTTTGGAGGGTGGATGCTATATTGATCTCCTAAATCTAAAGTAATGGCAATACCCGAATTTGGAATTTTATCTAAACATTGTAATTGAGCTTCGCGAATAAAGGCAGAATTTTCATCAGGTTGGAAGACATTATTACCACCATACTTAAACGGTGCTATTTGTACATAATAAAATGGAAAATCTCCTATATTCCAATGTGTTCTCCAATCTTTTACCATGGCAGGAAAAAGTTTTTTATAATTCTCTGGTTCTTTACGGTTAGACTCACCTTGATACCATAATGCTCCTTTTATTGTATATGGAATTAAAGGATTAATCATAGCATTAAACAATGCTGTGGGAATTTGATTTGGCTTTTTTGTAATATCAACATCATCAAGATTAACCTTTTGGTATGTACTTAATGCGTCATTACTCATCCATGCCTGAACTGTACTAGCTCCCCAGGAAGTATGTATTAAACCCACAGGGACATCTAAAATCTCTTGTAGTTGATGTCCAAAGAAATAGGCTACGGCACTAAATTTTGAAACACTCTCTGGAGTTGCTTCCTGCCAAGCTCTATACTTTTCAATGTCTTTTAATGGCGTTTTTGAACCAAATATTTCAACATTAAAGAGACGTAAATTTGAATTATTAGATTTTGTGATTGCCTTAACAGAACCAAATGTAGGTTGCCCATCATTGCCCTTTACAGGCATCTGCATATTTGATTGTCCAGAACACAGCCACACCTCGCCAAATAATATATTTTCTAATTTTATTTTTGATGTTTTACTTTTTATATTAATGGTTTGGGGCTCTTTACTATTAGTTGTTTTTACCTCAATGCTCCAGTTACCATTATTATCAGCCTTAATCTTTACTGCCTTCTTTAACCACGAGGTCTTAATTGTAATTTTTTCATTGGCATCAGCCCAACCCCATAACTTGATAGTAGTGTTGCGCTGTAAAACCATGTTTGAAGATACAATTGCAGGAAGTTTAACTTCTGCATTAATTGACTGTAGAAATGGCAGGTTAAGTAATGCTAATAAAGAGAGTAAAAATATTTTTTTCATTATATTTTTATTTTGACTTTAACATTTCACGATATTCCTTTGAGATTTTACCAAATCCAGGCTCAATTCCTTGCTTCATTTGTTCAATTACTTCTGGTTTTTCTTTTTCTAATATTTTTAAATTAGAAATTATATATAAAGATTTTATTTTAAACTTTCTTCCCACTCCCAAGATGATCGTGTCATATCATCTAGAGATAAAGATGTGCCCCAATGGAGAACTTTACTTGCTTTAGACGAATCTGCGTATAACATAGGAACATCACCTTCTCTTCTATCATCAAATGAATAATTTAATTTTTGTTTTGAAGTTTTTTCAAAAGATGAAATTACATCTAAAACAGAATATCCGATACCTGTGCCTATATTGAATATTTCATATTTTTGATCTTTTCCGGTATCGTTTAATCGTTTAAAAGCCGCCATATGTGCCACCGCTAAATCCATTACATGGATGTAATCACGAATAGCTGTCCCGTCTTTGGTATCGTAATCTTTTCCGAAAACTTTTAGTTCTTTTCGAACACCAGCTGCAACTTGCGTGATATAAGGCATTAGATTATTGGGTATTCCTGTTGGAGCTTCACCTATTAAACCACTTTTGTGTGCTCCGATTGGGTTAAAATAACGTAGCGAGATTGCTTTTACATTTTTTGCAATCTTAACAAAATCCTCTATGATTTCTTCTCCTACTTTTTTTGTATTTCCATAAGGAGATGTAGGTCGTTTTGTTTCAGATTCTTCGGTAATAGGAAGTTTGTCTGGAAGTCCATAAACCGTAGCAGAAGACGAAAAAATAAAGTTAGAAATAGAATTTACTTCCATATTCTCCAATACATTCAACAAAATGTTTAGATTGTTTCTGTAATATTCAATTGGTTTTTGAACACTTTCTCCTACTGCTTTTAGTGCTGCAAAATTAATAACACCTTTTGCATCTTTATGTTTTTTAAAAAAAGAACTGGTTTTTTTTATATCCGTTAGATCTATTTCTTCAAATTCGGGTTTAATTCCAGTTATTTTTTCGATTCTATCTACTATAGAAATATCCGAATTGGATAGATTATCAACAAGAACTACTTCAAATCCATTTTGAATAAATTCAACTGCTGTATGCGAACCAATATATCCGGTTCCTCCTGTTATGATTACTTTATTTTTCATTTGTTTAAATTTTTACTGCTAAGACGCAAAGGCGCAAAAGCTTTTAATTATTCCCTTGTATATCTAGATTTGACATGCTCGTTTCAGTATATGAGTGTTTTATATTAACAAATAATCACTACCAAAACATGGCGTATAATGCTATTAAGATAATCATTACTGCAAAAGCACCAATATTGAATAACGGTGATGTTTTAAATAATTCTTTAGAAAGTGTGATTCCTTTAGGATTATCGACTCCTTTACCTTCCAAATAACTAATAACAATAATAATAATAGATGTAAGGATAAAAGTCAATCCCATTTGATGCATCCAAGGTTCTAAGCCCGGTATGGGTACAAATTTAAAGAACAAAGCTATTGCTAACGATGCCAAAACACCCCATATAGCAGCATTATTGGTTGATTTTTTCCAGAATAATCCTAATAAAAATACAGCTAAGATACCTGGGCTTACCATACCTGTATATTCCTGAATGTATTGAAATATTTGATCTAATCCGCCTAGCATTGGTGCTATTGCGGCAGCGATAATTAGTGCAACTGCAGCAGTGATTCTACCAACCCTTACGGTTGTTTTATCATCGGCATTTTTATTAAAATACTCTCTATAAATATCCATTGTAAATATAGTAGAAGTCGAATTTAGCATAGAAGCTAGTGAAGAAACAATTGCTGCAGCTAAAGCCGCGAATGCGACACCTTTAAGTCCTGTTGGTAAAAATTGTAATAACCAAGGATAAGCTCTATCGGCTTGTTCTAAAGTTGGAATTTTATACTGACCTGCTTCACCTAAGCGAGCCATAATTTCAGGATCATTAACCATTACATAAGCTGCGATACCCGGTACAACTACCACAATTGGGATGACCAACTTTAAGAATGCAGCAAAAAGAATTCCTTTTTGAGATTCTCTTAAAGATTTAGCGGCTAAAGTTCTTTGAATGATATATTGATTAAATCCCCAATAATACAGATTTGCAACCCATAAACCACCAATTATTACCCATATTCCGGGTAAATCTAAATAATTAGAATTACCACTACCATCGGCTTTAAACTGATCTATTACCATATTGAATTTATCAGGTGCAGCTTCTAAAACTTTATTAAATCCAGCCATAGCACCTCCACCATCAGAAACTGTATTCAACGCAATATAAGTTGTAACCAAACCTCCGAGTACTAAGAAAACAACTTGAATTACATCTGTCCAAGCTACAGCTGATAATCCACCATATAAAGAATAGGCAGCAGCAAACAAAGCTAAGCCTATAATGGCATAGATCATATCGACACCCATAATGGTTTCAATTGCTAAACCACCAAGAAACAGCACAGTTGTTAAATTGATAAAAATATAAAGTGCTAACCAAAATATTGCTAAAATAGTTTTTAAATTAGATGAATATCTTTTTTCAATAAATTCTGGAATGGTGTAAATTCCTTTTTCAATAAATATTGGTAAGAAATATTTTGCAACTATAACTAGTGTGATGGCAGCCATCCATTCATAAGAAGCTATCGCTAAACCAACGACAAATCCAGAACCGGACATGCCGATAAACTGTTCTGCTGAAATATTTGCAGCAATCAAAGAGGCGCCAATTGCCCACCAGGGTAATGATTTACTTGCCAAAAAATAATCTTCGGCATTCTTTTGATGCCCTTTTTTATCTCGTGAAACCCATAAACCAACTCCTAAAATAAGTGCGGCATACGCAATAAATACGAAATAATCCCAAAATCCAAATCCTGTTGTCATTTTACTAATTTTTTATAATTATTGTTATTTTATACTAAATTTCGAATCAACTCAGCGGCTGATTCTGTTGTGATATCCCTTTGTGGTGAACCGAACATTTCATATCCAACCATAAACTTTTTAACTGTTGCACTTCTCAAAAGTGGTGGATAAAAGCTCATGTGCCAATGCCAATGCTCACTTGTAGAACCATCTGTTGGTGCTTGGTGAATTCCGCTAGAATAAGGGAAAGAAGTATCAAATATTTTGTCGTAAGCTTTTGTTATTACCGATATTGCTTCAGCAAACTGTTTGGCTTCCGAGTCCGTTAAATTCTCGATGCTTTTTTGAGATTTTTTAGGAGCAATCATTGTTTCAAAAGGCCATATAGCCCAAAAAGGAGTTAGAACTACATAGTTTTCATTTTCAAAAATGATGCGTTCCTTTAAATCTATTTCTTGTTTTATATAATCCTGCAGCAGTATTCTATTTGTTTTATTATAGTATTCTAACTGCATTTTGTCTTTCTTTACTACTTCGTTAGGTAATGAAGATTGACTCCAAATTTGACCGTGAGGATGTGGGTTACTAGAACCCATAACCGAACCTTTGTTCTCAAAAATCTGAACGTAATTGATGTTTTCTTTTGCTCCTAATAATTTGTATTCATCTTGCCAAGTGTTAACTACCTTATGAATATCCTTCACAGACATTTCAGCTAAACTTTTAGAATGATCAGGGCTAAAGCAGATTACTTTACAAATGCCTTGTTCTCCTTGAGCGTTGAGTAATCCTTCTTTATAATTAAATGATTTTGAATCCACTTGTAAAGCCGGAAAATCATTATTGAATACATAGACATCTTTGTAATTAGGATTGGTTACACCATTTTTTCGTGTGTTTCCCGCACACAGATAACAGCCTTTATCATAAGATGGTCTTTTCTCTTTTGAGATGGTTTCACTTTGCCCTTGCCATGGACGTTTTGTTCTGTGAGGAGAAACTAAAACCCATTCTCCGGTAAGAATGTTGTATCGTTTATGCGAATAGTCTTTTAAGAAGCTTTCCATTTTATTTAATTATATGTGTTCCATCTGAAATATTAACTTGATAGATAGAACATTCATTATTGAATTTTTCTTTGTATGCTTTTTCGATTACAGAACTAAAGTTTTCTATTTGATCTTTTTCAATAAGATTAATCGTACATCCTCCAAAGCCGCCTCCCATCATTCTAGAACCTATTACTACGTTGCTTTCTTTTGCTTTATCAACCAAAAAATCAAGTTCATCACAACTTACCTTATATTGATGTTGTAGCCCTGCATGTGATTTGTAAATTAATTGACCTAATTTTTTGATATCACCATTTTCAATAGCTTCAGCAGCTTTTTGTGTACGTTCTATTTCCTGAATTACATATAATGCTTTTTGATAATCTTTTTTAGAAATTTTATTTTTTAAAACATGTAACTCTTTTTCAGTCACATCTCTAAGTGCTTTTTTATGAAGCAAAGCTGAGACATTCTCACAAACAGATCTTCGATTATTATAAGCACTATCTGATAGTTTGTGTTTTACATTGGTATTAATTAGTAATAATTCATAACCTTTTAAATCTATTTGGTATGGTTTAGCTTCAATAGTTCGACAATCTAAATGCAAAAAATGATTTTTTAAACCAAACATACTAGCATACTGATCCATAATACCGCATTTTACACCTACGAAATTATGTTCTGCTTTTTGAGAAATGAAAATCATTTCTTCTTTTGTTAAATCGAGTTTAAACACCTCATTTAGTCCAAATACAATTCCATTTTCTAAAGCTGCAGATGAGGATAGTCCTGCACCTCCAGGAATATCTCCACCAAAAACGATATTAAAAGGACTGAGTCCAATTCCTTTTTTTTGTATTTCTGAAATGACACCTAAAACATAATTCCTCCATCCGCCGTTTGGTATAGCTTCTACACTATCCAAATTAAATTGGTATTCCTCTTTTTTGTCATACGCATAAACTGAACAATAATTGGTATCGCTTATATCAATTGCTGTAATAATACTTTTATCAATTGCAGCAGGAAATACAAAGCCATCATTGTAATCGGTATGCTCACCTATCAGGTTTATTCTTCCGGGTGAAAAAACAAGTTTTGGTTTAGATTTATATTTTTTTAAAAATTTCGAAGAAATATTTTCTTTTAGATGTGTATTCATTCTTTTAAGATATTATGTTATTAGAAATTACTCATATATAGAAAAGAAAGGAATCATTAAATTTCCATATAGCATTTAATAAGTGTCGAATATACGCTTATTGTTTGATTTAAAAAATGTTTTTTCAAGTTTTCTTTAGTTTATTTTTTGCACTAACTTAGAATTGATTATGAAAAACCCTAAAAATGTAATGCTATTACATTGGGCTCGTGTTATTAACCCAACAGACGTAACAAAAAAAGACATAAGGCTTTCATTCATAGTTAATTACAATCCAGCCTTATTTCAATTAATTATCGTCATGTTAACATATTAGCTATAATTCAAAACTACGACCGCTCGCTATAAAGCTATCGAATTTTTTTTGATTAAATCTATAGAGGAAAGCTCCTTTTTTGGAACTTAATTTATCTTTTTCATTACTTTTTATCAAGATATCAAAAGAGAGTAACTTTTTCCTAAAATTCCTATTATCCAATTTTTTCTGATAAATACACTCATAAAAAATCTGTAACTGAGGAATCGTAAATTTCTCTGGAAGGAGATTAAAACCTACAGGTTCATATTTAGTTTTAAGCCTCAACTTGGTAATTGCATCTTCGAGCATTTGACCATGATCGAGAATTAATTCAGGCACTTCATCTAGACTAAACCAATGGGCATCATATTTTTCTACACTTTCAATTTTATACTCATCAATACGAATTAAACTGTAATAAGCAACAGAAATTACGCGTTCTCCCGGATCTCTGTCGATGGTGCTATATGTTTTCAACTCTCTTAAATATACATCTTTAAGCCCCGTAGATTCATAAAGAATTTGTTTTGCACTTTCTTCAATACTTAGATAGTCTTTTATAAACGAACCAATTAAAGACCACTTCCCTTTCAAGGGTTCTACTCTCCTTCTAAACAATAAAAGTTTTATTTCTTTTGAGTCGAATCCAAAGACAATACAATCAACCGCAACAAGAAATTTTTCTTGTCCTTCGTACATATGTGCTTTGTCAAGTAATTTCATATTTATTATATATAATAATTGGCGCTAAAGTAAATCAATTAAATAGAATTTCAAAACTTATTTAATTTTGATGATGCTATCAATTCTAGCTTGCATTCTTTTAACAAGCATTTTGTTATCGCTTACTACATTGTGTTGCTCTTTTATATCATTAGATATATTATACAATTGTGGTTTTGGTGATAAACCCATTTCAATTTTTTTATTACTTAACCATGCTGGAGTATTTTTTTTACTCAGAGGTGCGGTATATTTCCATTCTTTTGTACGTAGGCTAAGTGTAAAAGACTCTTCTAACAAAAGACTTCTAGCTTCACTATCAGCATTTAATAAAGCATTTATTGTGTTTTCACTATCAATAGCCTCCTTACTCTCTAATTCAATGTTTAGCAAACTAGCAAGGGAAGCATAAAAATCAATATGTGAAATTAAAGCATCACTTTCTCCTTGTTTTATATTGTTTGGCCAGTGTGTAATCATTGGAACTCTTGTGCCAGCTTCAAAAGCACTATATTTTCCTCCTCTAAAAGGACCTGATGGTTTGTGATCTCCAAGTTTTTCTTCTGCTTCATCTTCGTAGCCATCATCTAGTACAGGACCATTATCACTTGTAAAAATTACTAATGTGTTTTTATCAAGTTTCAAACGCTTTAACTCATCCAAAATATTTCCAGTTACCCAGTCCATTTGAGCAATTGCATCTCCTCTTAGTCCCATAGATGATTTTCCAATAAATTTTTCATTAGGAACCCTAGGCACGTGTATATCATGAAAGGCGAAATAAAGAAAAAAGGGAGTGTCTTTATTAGTATTAATAAAATTTTTGGCTTTGTCAGAGAAAATTTTTGGGAAATCTTCATCTACCCATAAGGCTTCTTTTCCACCATCCTGATATCCTATTCGGCTAATTCCGTTTACTATAGCTTGACTATGTTGCTCATCTGCTTTTTGTCTTAAGAGTTCTGGATTTGAAATACCTGTTGGATCGTTGCCTATTGGGTTTTTATAATTAACTGTTAAAGAGTCATTTGCTTTTAAGTTAACTACATTATGGTTTTCTAAATATACGGTAGGTACTCTGTCTCCAGTAGCAGGCAATAAGAAACTATAATCAAAACCAATTTCTAAAGGACCTGGTTTCACTTCACTATTCCAATCTATATTTCCATTGCCAATACCTAAGTGCCATTTTCCAACAACTCCTGTTTTGTATCCAGCTTTTTTTAACATTGCTGGGAGTGTTGGTATTCCTGGTTTTATTAAAATAGGTGCATCTCCAGGTAAAATTGCAGCGTTTTTTCTAAAGGCATATTCTCCTGTTAGCAAGGAATAACGAGAAGGTGTACAAGTTGCAGCAGGACTATGTGCATCTGTAAATTTTATTCCATTTTCAGCTAGTTTATCTATATTTGGAGTTTCAACACCAATAGCGCCATAACAACCTAAATCACCATAACCTAAATCATCTACATAAAATATGATAATGTTTGGTTTGTTTTGTTCTTCTGAAGAAGAGGTTACTGTTGTATTTTGCTTTTCTTGATTTTTACAAGAACTAAAGCATAAGAGAATTGAAAGTAAAATTAGTCTGTACATAATAATTAAGATTTTATTAAAAATTTAAATACTGTTGTTTCTTTATATTGTTTTTCTGGTACTAAAATTGTTGATGGGAAATTTGGTTGATTTGGGCTATCTGGAAAATATTGAGTTTCAAGACAAAATCCATTCCGTTTGTAAACCAAATTACCATTAACATCTTTCTCATTTGTATTTAGAAAATTACCGGAATAAAATTGAACTCCAGGTTTTGTGGTATAAACTTCTAATACTCTTCCACTCTCTTTTTCATAGGCTTCGGCAATTTTCTTTAATTTACCATCATAGGCTTTTATTACCCATGTATGATCATAGCCATTGGCAAATTTTAATTGTTCACTATCACTATTAATGTGCTTTTTTATTTTTTTAAATTCGTTAAAATCAAAAGGTGTATTCTTAACCAAATTAATCGTACCAATTGGAATTGAATTCTCATTTATTGGGAGAAAACTGTCTGCATCAATTTTTAAATAATGATTTGTAATTTCCGATTCTAAATTTCCTGAAAGATTAAAATAGCTGTGTTGTGTAAGGTTTACAATCGTTTTTTTATCTGTTGTGGCAAAATATTCTATTTTGAGGTCATTGTTATTCGTCAACTTATAACTGACACTAATATCTAAGTTCCCAGGGTAGCCTTCTTCCCCATCTTTGCTTAGATAAGACATTTCTACGCCTACATAATCATTGCCTTCAATTGGTTTAGCATTCCAAATAACTTTATCAAAACCCTTTGTGCCTCCATGAAGGTGGTTAATCCCGTTATTGACTACTAATTTATATTGTTTATTGTCTAACGAAAATTTTCCATTTGCTATTCTGTTGCAAAACCTACCTATGATAGCTCCATAATAGAAATCATTTTTTAAATAATCATCCAAATTATCATAACCTAGAATTATGTTATCTTTTTTTCCTCTATTGTCAGGAATAATTAGAGAAGTTATGATACCACCATAATTTGTAATTTTCACACTAATTCCATTTGAATTCTGTAACGTAAATAATAGCACATCTTTTGATCCTATGTTTCCGAAGGAATCAACTTTTATACTTTTCAAACTAATTGAATCCCGATTGTTTTTTATGCTCATAATTTGACGTACAAATGGTAAAAATATTTTCAAAGGTAATAAACGTATTTTATACATTTACTATTATTGTAATATTTTTTCAATAAAATTCAAGATTAACTAAGAAAGTTACTCATAATTATGAAAGGCTTTTTTTGTCGAGATGTTCATTCTTGGGGCGTAACAACCTTTTTTTGTAGTGATGGCAGGACTACATATCTTATAGGGGTTTGATGCTAATAAAAAGACACTAATCTGCTGCGCAGCCTTATGAATCTATTTTTTGTTTCACTTTAGTCTTGAAAAAATTCAAACCTTTATAAGGATTAGCTGCGCTAATCCTGAGTGAGGTGTTAAGCTTTTTGTGCTACGCACATAGGCTTTTTTATTTTGTCGGGGTGCGGTTGTATTTTTATAAAAAAAAGAACATAAAAATAATGTGCATATTATTTTTAGGTTACAACAATATGCTGTAAATTTGTCTTTCCTTGCTTCCCCAAGTTTTTTGTTAATTTAAATATTTATGATAACCATGAATAATAATACATTTGTAATGTTATTATTATTTGCCACCCTACTTTTTATCCCCCAAATATTTTCTCAAGGTAGCAACGAAGAATTCGTTGATAACGTTATTTCTACTGAGCGTTTAAATCTTAATGAGATTTCTACTACAGAAAAATTCGCTGTAGTGCTAGATGAAATTGAAATCAAATTAAAAACGAGAAATAGAAATGTTAAAAAAACTCGAAAAACTAATGAAGCAATTGTTAATAACACGAGTTTAAATGGAGTAAGTGATTTCTCCAATTTGTTTAGACAGTTTAATCAAATAAATAGAATAACATATCCTTTTGAGATAAATATTGTTGATGTATCTGTGGAAGATGAGAGGTGTCCTGAAATATGTATTGTTGTTGATAGCAATGTAGTCTATAAGTTTAGGTTGTTATCAAAGTATTCCTACTTATATGCTGCTGTACAAGAGTCAAACAGAAGATTAAATCAATATCTTTTAGATAACAAACAACTATATGTCAGCAATTAAAAATTATTGATTTCTTTGTTATTCTTTGAAATGGTACACCTTTTTTAGAAAGAGGCACACCTAATTGTGTGTCTTTTTTGCATGATTATAACAGAGTAGTGGAAAAGTAGAAAATAGTTAAGAAGTTCCATAAGTGTCTGGTAATAAGGGGCAAACTGTCAGCTTCATAGAACAAAAAAGCCTTTCACAAAAGTGAAAGGCTTTCTTTTGTCGGGGTGGCAGGATTCGAACCTGCGACCTCCACGTCCCAAACGTGGCGCGATAACCGGGCTACGCTACACCCCGAATTGGTTATCTATCCGTTTTAACGGATTTTTTTTTCTTTCGTGATCGCGACAGGACTCGAACCTGTGACCGTCTGCTTAGAAGGCAGATGCTCTATCCAGCTGAGCTACGCGACCCTGTATTAAATTGCGGAGAGGAAGGGATTAACTGTGTTGATCCCAACTACCCCATTCTGCAAATATAACTATCAATCCGCTCTGCGTCTTGCCATCTTAAAAAAAAGGAAAAACTATTCAAATCTACTTGATACTTTTTTATTTTTTTTAACCTGTAACCTAGTTACATTTGATCGCGGAGAGGAAGGGATTCGAACCCCCGGTACGCGCAATGCGTACAACTCCTTAGCAGGGAGCCCCGTTCGACCACTCCGGCACCTCTCCTTTTCTAAAACAGACTTAAAATCATTTCAAATTTTAGAGAGTGCAAATGTACTATTAGTATTACTATTAGCAAAATAAATATTTATTTTTTTTCTATCCTATTTACCTTCGATATATCTCATAAAAAGAAATACCTTTGCGCAAACATCTATTTCCTTGAAAGAAGCTGATTTTATATTTAAAAAAACCGCAAATACCTTACCTTTTGGGTCTGTTTCTTGGAAAGCTCCCAGCAATATTGCTTTGATAAAATATTGGGGGAAAAAAGAACCTCAAATCCCAAAAAACCCTTCCTTAAGCTTTACATTAGACGCTTGTTTTACACAAACAACACTAAAATACAAAGCAAAAACAAAACTAGACACGAGTTTAGACACTATTTTTGAAATATTTTTCGATGGAATTAAAAAGGACACATTCAAACCAAAAATCGATCTTTTCTTTAAGAGAATTGAAAAATATGTTCCCTATATTAATAATTATTCTTTTGCTATAAAGACGCGAAATTCATTCCCTCATAGTAGTGGCATCGCTTCTTCTGCCAGCGGCATGAGTGCATTGGCACTTTGCATAATGAGTATTGAAAAAAAGCTAAATCCTAATATGGATGAAACCTTTTTTTATCAAAAGGCATCATTTTTAGCACGATTAGGTTCAGGTAGTGCAGCGCGAAGTGTAAAAGGAAGCATTGTTGTTTGGGGAAAACACAATAGTATTCCTAATAGCTCCGACTTATTTGGAATTGAGTTTCCATACGAAATACATCCTATTTTTAAGAATTATCACGATACTATTTTATTGGTAGATAAAGGACAAAAACAAGTGTCTAGTACGGCAGGACATAATTTAATGCAAAATCATCCTTTTGCAAAAAAACGATTTAAGCAAGCCTTCAATAATCTTAATTTACTGAAAGAAATTCTAAAAAGTGGAGACCAAAAGGCATTTATTGAAGTGGTAGAAAGCGAAGCCTTAACACTACACGCCATGATGCTTAGCAGTAAACCCTACTTTATTTTAATGCAACCCAATACACTCGCCATCATTAATAAAATTTGGAATTTTAGAAAAGAAACAAATAGCAATATTTGCTTTACTTTGGATGCAGGCGCCAATGTACATGTATTATATCCTGAAAATGAAAAGAAAATTAATAACAAGTTTATAATAAACGAACTAATCTCTTATTGCCAAAATAATCAGTACATTTGCGACAGATTAGGAAATGGTGCTAAACAATTTAAGTAAAAAACTTAAAAGAAAAATATGAAAGGACCGCTTTTTTATGCGAAAATTTTACTTTTTGGTGAATATGGAATTATTGAAGATTCCAAAGGTTTGGCTATTCCTTATAATACTTATGAAGGTGCTTTAAAAACAGCTACCGCATTAACCAAATCGCAAGTAGATTCTAATCAAAGTTTAAAACAATTTTACAACTATCTTAAAAGCCTTAAAACAAGTAAAATTCATCTTTACTGGGAAGAATTTAATAAGGATATTGAAGAAGGAATGTATTTTGATTCTAGTATTCCACAAGGATATGGAGTGGGAAGCTCAGGAGCCCTGGTCGCCGCTATCTACGATAAATATGCTATAAACAAAATTACAATTTTAGAAAACCTGACAAGAGAAAAGTTATTAAAACTCAAAAATTCTTTTAGTTTGATGGAATCCTTTTTTCATGGAGCTAGTTCAGGTTTGGATCCTCTTAATAGCTATTTGAGTCTACCAATATTAATCAATTCTAAAACAGATTTAGAGGCAACCGGAATTCCCTCACAAAAAAATGGAAAAGGAGCTGTGTTTTTAATGGATTCAGAACAAGTTGGCGAGACTGCAACAATGGTTGAAATCTTTATGGACAAAATGAAAAATGAAGGTTTTAGAAGAGTGATTAGTGAAGAATTTGCTACACACACAGATGCTTGTATTAAAGATTTTCTCCAAGGAGATGTCAAATCTTTATTTACAAATGTCAAACAATTATCAAAGGTAGTATTGGGTAACTTTAAGCCGATGATACCTCAGGAGTTTCATCAAATATGGCAAAGAGGTTTAGATTCTGGTGACTATTATTTAAAATTATGTGGTTCTGGTGGTGGTGGTTATTTCTTAGGTTTTACAGAGGATTACAATAATACACAACAAATTCTTAAAGATTATAAATTAGAATTAGTGTATCGGTTTTAAAAACCCAAAACTTAATTTTTTAAACAAATTCCAAACTACAATTGTTTCAATTAAAAAAACGTATGTTTCTTTTGTTGTTTGGCACTTATAATAATGGATTTATTAGAAGAAGCAAAAATCAACAATAAACGTAAACGCCCCTTTTATTTCAAATTTATCAGTTTGTTTTCAGTGGTTAGAGGTTATAATATTGCGATAATGCTACTAGCGCAACTATTGTCAGCTATTTTTGTTTTTGCTCCTAATAAGCCCGTAAGTACTGTGGTATTTGATTATAAATTATGGGCAATTCTTTTTGCAACAACTTGCGTTGTTGCAAGCGGTTATCTTATCAATCACTTTTACGACAGAGGAAAAGACGCTATAAACAGGCCTCTTAAGACTAAAATTGACACTTATATCAGTCAACGAACAAAACTTAATAGCTATTTTTTTCTTAACTTTTTAGGATTGGCTTTTGGATTATTCGTGTCTTGGCGTTCAGGACTATTTTTCTCTGTTTATATCTTTTTAATTTGGTTTTATTCACACAAATTAAAACGATTTGCATTAACAGGTCTTTTTGGTGGCGCATTTTTAACAATTCTTCCTTTTTTTGCTATTTTCGCTTATTACAAAAATTTTTCCGAAATAATTTTTGCGCATGCTACCTTTTTGTTTTTTATTTTACTTATTCGAGAATTAGTGAAAGATTTAGAAAATTTGAAAGGAGATATGCTTTTTAATTATGAAACTATCGTTATTAAATATGGAGAGCATTTCACACGTATGCTTATTGTTTTAATCATACTACTGACGCTGATTCCGATTTATTACTTATTGCAATTTCCCGAAATTGGATATATGAAATACTATTTTGTTATAGTACTTTTCTTATTGACTGCGGTGGGAATCCTTATATGGTATAGTAAGAGTAAAGAAAGGTACGTCTTTCTTCACAACATCATAAAAGTGATTATTGTCGCAGGTGTTTTAAGCTTAGTCTTACTCGACACCTCTGTAATTATCGAAAGAATACTGAATCGATTAGGTTAGGTTAGTAAATAGGTCTGTT
>JAUVOS010000180.1 GCA_030599055.1 Lutibacter sp. | reverse complement strand
TACCCTATTGCTAAAGTCGGAGGATTAGCCGATGTCGTTGGAGCACTGCCCAAGTATCAAAATACTCAGAAAACTATTTCTCAAGTATTGATGCCTTTTTATGATAATAATTTTACGCAGAAAAATACATTCGCAACACTTTATCAATCTGAAATAAACTTGGGAAATCAATCTTTTCTTTTTGAAATTAAAACACTAAAGCATAATGAATTAGGTTTTGATATATTCTTTGTTTCGATCCCAGAGCTTTTATCTACAGACTATGTCTATTCATCTGATGATGCAGATCGTTTTCTAGCTTTTCAAATTGCAGCTTTAGATTGGATCTTAACTTTAAAAAAGAAACCTACAATTGTACATTGTCACGATTATCATGTTGGGCTTATTCCATTTATGATGACACAATCATTAAAGTATAAAAAATTAGAGAGTATTCCTACGGTATTAACTATACACAATGCACAATACCAAGGTTGGTTTTCTTATGATAAACTCGCTAATATTCCAAAATTTGATATGAAAAAAGCAGGTCTGTTAGATTGGGGTAGTAAAATAAACCCTCTTGCGGCAGCTATAAAATGTGCATGGCGCGTAACGACAGTTTCACCAAGTTATATGGAGGAACTTAAAATAGAGGCCAACGGCTTAGAATCACTGTTACAACACGAAAGTGCTAAATGTGTGGGTATTTTAAATGGTATCGATTCCGAAGTTTGGAACCCGGAAATAGATCATTATCTAGAAAAAAATTATTCCATAAGCCAAGTGCAATCAGGAAAAAAAGCCAACAAAAACTATTTATGCAAACGGTTTAATTTAGATCATAAAAAACCGCTTTTTGTTTTTATTGGGCGATTGGTAGGAGAAAAAGGAGCTGAATTGTTACCCATAGCTTTTGACTTTTTATTGCATGAAAACAAAAGTTCAGTTCTTTTGCTAGGATCAGGAAATTCTAAAGTAGAAAATGAATTAGAAATACTAAAAAAGAAATACAAAGGAACCTACAACGCGTTTATCGGATATGATGAAAAACTATCACATATTATGTATGCTGGTGCTGATTTTTTATTGATGCCATCACGAGTTGAACCTTGTGGCTTAAATCAAATGTATGCATTGCGATATGGAACGATACCTATTGTGAGAAGTACTGGCGGTTTAAAAGATACAGTGATAGATATTAATAAGAATGGTTTCGGAATTCTACATCGAGAGGTGAGCGTTTCAGATATGGTTTATGCTTTAAAAAGAGGTGAAGAACTATATCAGAATACAGCAAAATTTAAAAAAATAAGAAATCAAATTATGAAGATTAACCATTCGTGGTATACTTCAGCAAAAACTTATATCAACCTATATAAATCTTTAAATCAGTAAATTATGATTAACAAAAAAGTATTAGCAATTATTCTGGGAGGTGGACAAGGATCCAGATTATATCCGTTAACTGAGGCAAGATCAAAGCCTGCTGTTCCGATAGCAGGAAAATATAGATTGGTTGATATTCCTATTTCAAACTGTCTTAATTCGGGCATTAAACGCATGTTTGTATTAACACAATTTAATTCTGCTTCTTTAAATAGACATATAAAAAACACCTATCATTTTGGGCAGTTTAGTGCTGCTTTTGTCGATGTATTAGCTGCAGAACAGACTCCTGAAAATCAAGGATGGTTTCAAGGAACGGCTGATGCTGTGCGTCAAAGCATGCATCATTTTTTAAATTATGATTTTGATTATTTTTTAATTCTTTCAGGCGATCAACTATACCAAATGGATTATGAATTAATGCTTAAAGAACATATTAATAAAGAAGCTGATATCTCTATTGCTACTTTACCTGTAAATGCAAAAGATGCTACTTCCTTTGGAATTCTTAAAACAGACAAGAACAGCTTTATAAGTGCGTTTATTGAAAAACCCGAATCCAAATTATTACCGGACTGGACATCAAAAGTAAGTGCTACGATGAAAAATGAAGGGAGAGAATATCTAGCTTCTATGGGAATCTATGTTTTTAATAGAAAACTTTTGATTGACTTGATGAAAAATCCCGACACCATGGATTTTGGAAAAGAAATTATGCCGCAAGCCCTTGGAAAACAAAAGATGTTAAGCTATCAATTTGAAGAATATTGGACAGATATTGGTAATATTGATTCTTTCTTTGAAGCTAATTTAGGGCTAACAGATGATATCCCTGATTTTGATTTATACGATAAATCAAAACGTATTTATACGAGAGCACGTATGTTGCCAACAACTAAAATTTCTGGCACAACCCTTAATAAAACAGTAGTAGCTGATGGATGTCTTATTCATGCTTCAACAATTGAACGCTCTGTAATTGGAATTCGTTCCAGAATAGGTGCAGAATCTACAGTGATTAATACCTATATGATGGGAAGTGATTATTATCAAAAATTAGAAGAAGTAATCGATAGAAGAAAAACACCCATGGGTATTGGTGATCGCTGTTTTATAAAGAATACAATTTTAGATAAAAATTGCTGTATTGGTAATGATGTAAGGATAAACGGAGGGGAACATTTAAAAGATAAAGAAACCGATACCTACGCCATAAGACAAGGAATAGTAGTCGTTAAAAAAGGAGCTGTCATTCCCAACGGATTTGTTATTTAATACAAATCTTTTGAGTATTTTATTTTAGCGCCAATTTTCTTATTCTTTATAAGAAATATAGCTATTTAAGGATATGACGTTTTTGCGAGAAATATAATTAAATCAATTGATAATACAGATGAATAAAGTAATCACCCACAGCCTTTTTACCGATTTTGATATCGATTTATTCAAAAGTGGCAAACATTTTCGACTTTATGAGAAATTTGGTTCTCATCTAATAACTTTAAACGGAGTAAAAGGCACTTATTTTGCTGTTTGGGCACCCAATGCCAGCCAGGTTTCAGTTATAGGTGATTTTAACTTTTGGAAAGGCGAAGAACACCAACTCAATGTACGTTGGGATTCCTCAGGAATATGGGAAGGTTTTATTCCTACTATTAAAAAAGGAGCTACCTACAAATACAGGATACTCGCCAATCACACTGACGAAGTTTTAGAGAAAGCAGATCCCTATGCCCGAAGAAATGAGCATCCTCCAAAAACAGCCTCTATCGTTTGGGAAGATACTTATAAATGGAAAGACACCAAATGGCTCAAAAAAAGGAAGAAAAACAATGCCTTAGATGCTCCATTTTCCGTATATGAAGTTCATTTAGGCTCTTGGAAAAGAAAGGTAGAAGAGAATCGATTTTTATCATATTTCGAATTGGCAGATGAGTTAGTGAATTATGTAAAGGACATGAATTTTACACATGTAGAGCTAATGCCTATTATGGAATATCCCTATGATCCTTCGTGGGGTTACCAAATTACTGGTTATTTTGCGCCAACTTCACGTTTTGGTTATCCCGATGAATTCAAATATTTAGTAGATCAATTACATCAAAATGATATTGGAATAATACTCGATTGGGTACCTTCACATTTTCCAGATGACGCGCACGGCTTGGGAAATTTTGATGGTTCGCATTTATACGAACATCCCGATAGAAAAAGAGGTTATCATCCCGATTGGAAAAGCCTAATATTTAATTACAACAGAAATGAAGTGCGATCATTTTTAATTAGCAATGCGCTGTTTTGGCTGGATTTATACCATGCAGATGCTTTGCGTGTAGATGCCGTAGCTTCTATGTTATTTTTAGATTATTCACGTGAGGATGGTGAATGGGAACCAAATATATATGGTGAAAAAGAAAATTTAGAAGCCATTTCGTTTCTAAAAGAATTTAATGAAGCCGTATATGGTGCTTTTCCTGATGTGCAAACCATTGCGGAAGAATCAACTGCTTTTCCTGGTGTTTCAAAACCTGTCTTTTTAAACGGATTAGGGTTTGGAATGAAATGGATGATGGGTTGGATGCACGATACTTTAGAATATTTTTCAAAAGATCCTATTCATAGAAAATACCATCAAAATGAGATTACCTTTAGTTTAGCGTATGCTTTTACTGAAAATTACATGCTACCACTGTCACATGATGAAGTGGTATATGGTAAAAATTCAATTCTTGGGCGTATGCCGGGTGATGAATGGCAAAGATTTGCCAACCTTAGATTACTATTTGGTTTTATGTTTACGCATCCCGGAACCAAATTAATTTTTATGGGTACTGAGTTTGGACAATATGACGAATGGAATTTCAACACCAGTCTAGATTGGAATTTATTGAATTTTAAACCCCATCAAAATTTTCAAAACTATTTTAAAGCTTTAAATAAATTGTATAAAACTATGCCTGCTTTGTTTGAAAAAGGATTCGTTCAAGAAGGTTTTGAATGGATTAGCTTAGATGACAATCAAAATTCTGTTATTTCATTTATTAGAAAAGGAAATGACGCTAAAAACGATGTGGTTGTACTTTGCAATTTTACACCTACTGTTTTAACAGATTATCGAATTGGTGTTTCTAAAAGCGGAAAACTCAAAGAGATTTTTAATAGTGATGCTAAAAAATTCGGTGGAAGTGGTCTAGTTAATTCTAAACTTATTAACATAGAAAAAAAAGCCGCTCATGGTAAAAAATATTCTGCTCAGATAAATCTACCACCTTTAGGAATAAGTGTATTTCAATTTAAGTAAAAGCATAACTATTTATCCAGTTCATTTATTTCACGCAAAGAAATGCTTAGTGACCTTTGCGTAAATCCTTTGTGTTCATTGCGGTTAAAAATGATAAATAGCCAATCTATTTCCTCTTAAAGCACCAACGCCTTTTTAAACTAGAGTCAGTATTAATTGTAAGCTGCTGATTATAAAGCTTTCAAAAGCCTGTCTAATGTCTATTATCTAGTAGCGGAGCGGTCTAATATCTTTTACCGGACAACAATATTTCCTGATAACTAAACAAAATTTTTGATGTTGTAATCACAATAATTAGTGTTATGTTTGCCTCTTGTAAAATTTAAAAAACTAAAACAAGTGATAAGTAAATATAATAAATGGTATCATCCCTAT
>JAUVOS010000115.1 GCA_030599055.1 Lutibacter sp. | reverse complement strand
TTCAAAAAGATTTTTTCCTCCTTCATCCATATCATTTCTCCAATATTGAGGATGGTATTTTTCCATATCTAAAGGCAACATACCAGAAAAAATTGCATTACGTGCATATTGGGTAGCTGTTGGTAAGATGCTGTAATAATCATGTTCTTTTATCTTTTTATAATACAAGTTTATGGTGCTTTCCATGATTCTAAATTGGTCATAACGAATATTATCCATAACGATGAACAAAGTAGGTTTTTTTTGAATTATCGGTACGACAATTTTTTTAAATAAACTATGTGAAAAGAGTAAATCTCTATTTCTTAATAAATCTTTATAATTCTTTTTTATAAATTTAAAAAACTGTGTATTTGCTTCTTGTTTTTGACTTACCAATATTTCCAACATTCCCGTATCATTGATATTTTCGAGTTGTATCTCCCAATAGACCAGTTTTTTATACAAACCTATCCAATCCTCATACGAATTTACCATAGCCATATCCATTGCTATTTTTCGAAACTCTTGTTGATAATTTGATGTCGTTTGTTCGGATACTAATCTTGAGTGGTCTAAATTTTTCTTAAGACTCAATAATATTTGATTGGGATTAAGTGGTTTAATTAAATAATCTGTAATTTGATTTCCAATAGCTTCCTCCATCAAATTTTCTTCTTCACTTTTCGTAATCATAATAACCGGCAAATTGGGTCTCTTTTCCTTAATTTGAACCAATGTCTCCAAACCACTCAACCCGGGCATATTTTCATCTAAAAAAACTACATCATGTCTCGTTACATCGATGGCGTCAAGTGCGTCAACACCGTTTGTTGCCGTACTTACTATGTAATTTTTACTTTCTAAAAACAAAACATGAGGTTTTAATAAATCTATCTCATCGTCTATCCATAATATATGTATTTGATTCATATTTGTATCTTTGTTTTTTTTAAGCGCTATACGTTTTGCGCGATACGCGATACGCTTTGCGCTTGAATTAATTATTAATTATTTTATTAGAATTCATTGTATCATTGTATCATTACATCATTACATCATTGTATCATTGTATCATTGTATCATTGTATCATTGTATCATTAATCCATTAACTCGTGCCGGAGACTAACAAGCTTAAAATATTTAACGACCCAATTTACGGATTTATTACAATTCCGAATACATTAATTTTTGATATTATTGAACACCCTTACTTTCAAAGATTGCGGCGAATCTCACAAATGGGTTTATCAAATTTGGTTTATCCAGGTGCACATCACACACGTTTTCATCATGCATTGGGTTGTATGTATTTAATGCAAAAATCCGTTCGTGTCCTACGTTTTAAGGGGATTTTCATTAATACTGAAGAAGAACAAGCACTGTATTTAGCCATCTTATTACACGATTTAGGACACGGTCCTTTTTCACATGCTTTAGAAAGTTTCTTTATTCCAAACCTATCTCATGAGGATTTATCCTTGCATTTTATGGAGTCTTTAAATGACAATTTTAACGGCGCTTTAACATTAGCAGTTCAAATTTTCAAGAATGAACACCCAAGACAATTTTTTTATCAGCTAATATCAAGTCAACTAGATATGGATCGGTTGGATTATCTAAAACGCGATAGTTTTTATACAGGTGTAGTAGAAGGAAGCATTAATTCAGATCGTTTAATAGCAATGCTCCACGTTAAAAATGATGAGTTGGTCATTGAACATAAAGGTATTTATTCAATAGAAAAATTTCTATTATCAAGACGTTTTATGTATTGGCAAGTATATCTACACAAAACAGGCTTATTAGCCGAACAAATATTGATACGTATTTTACAACGTGCAAGAGAATTGACTAAACAAAATATAGCTATATCAGGAAATTCAAATCTTATCTATTTTATAAAAGGAGAGGCTATAAAAGCAACAAAAAAGGAAACTTTTTTAAAACAATTTGCCTTACTTGATGATTATGATGTTTGGGCAGCAATTAAAGATTGGCAAACACATGCTGATTATATTTTATCTTCTTTGTGTAAAACGATTATTCAAAGAAAACTACCACGAATAGAACTACGAGATAACACCTTTTCAAATGCTTATATAAAAGGAATTAAAGAAAAAACAAGAAAGCTAAAGGGCATGGATGATTCAAATCTAAACTACTTTGTCTTTGGTGGAAAAGTTCAAAATCAAGCTTATAATATTGAGGATGGAGCTATTAAAGTGTTACTTAAAGATGGCGCTGTAAAAGAATGGTTATCAGTTGATACGCAATTTAATTCTACCGCTTTAACGAGTGCCAATGTCAAGTATTTTTTGGCGTATCCCAAGGGAGTAAAACTGTAGTTTTTTGATGCTCAATCAGTAGCCTAAAACCCTCAGCTCAAAGCCCAAATCTTATTCATTATTCATCATCAAATAAGCCTTGATAAAAGCATCTAAATCGCCATCCATCACAGCATCGACATTACCTGTTTCATGACCTGTTCTTACATCTTTTACTAGTTTATAGGGATGCATGACATAATTTCTTATTTGTGAACCCCATTCAATTTTCATTTTTCCGGCTTCAATAATATCGCGTTTTTCTTGTTTTTTATTCAATTCAATTTCATAGAGTTGCGATTTGAGCATTTGCATCGCTTTTTCACGGTTTTCCAATTGTGAACGTGTCTCTGAGTTTTGAATTTTTATACCTGTAGGATGATGTGTTAGAATAGCTTTGGTTTCTACTTTATTAACATTTTGACCTCCCGCACCACCAGAACGGGCGAACGACCAAGAGATATCAGCCGGATTTATTTTTATTTGAATACTATCATCTGCCAAAGGATATACATAAACAGATGCAAAACTCGTATGACGCTTGGCATTGCTATCAAAGGGTGAAATTCGCACCAAACGATGCACCCCATTTTCTCCTTTTAAATAGCCAAAAGCATAATCGCCATCAATTTCAATACTTACTGTTTTAATACCCGTTACATCGCCCGCTTGATTGTTGAGTTCTTTTACTTTAAAACCTTGATTTTTAGCCCACATTAAGTACATACGATACAACATCTCTGCCCAGTCATTACTTTCTGTTCCTCCTGCACCAGCAGTAATTTGTAGAATAGCACTCATTTCATCTCCTTCGTTAGAAAGCATATTCTTAAACTCAATAGATTCAAGTAATTCTAATGTTCTATCAAATTGTTTGTTGATTTCTTCTTCCGTAGCTTCCTCCTCTTTGTAAAAATCGTACAAAACTTGTAAGTCCTCCCCTAATACTGTTACATTCTCAAAACCTTCTACCCAATTCTTTTTTGCTCGTATGGCTTTTAGCAAGATTTCGGCTTTTTTAGGATCATCCCAGAAGCCCGGTGTCGCGGCTTGTTCTTCGTCATTTGCAATTTCTATGCGCTTTTGTTCTATATCCAAATAGCTTTCTAATTTAGATATACGAGTTAAAAGGTCTTTCAATTGTTCAGAAGTAATCATAGGGCAAAAATAAGATAATAATTTATTATTGTCCGATAAAGATAAAAGACTGCTTACTTCGACTCCGCTCAATACAAGTCGCTCCAAGATAAAAGAGAAAAGACTGCCTATTTAACCAGTAGATAATCTGTTATTTACACAAAAATTCTTTTTCGTGTCATAATATCATTTAGCGAATTTCTTGTAAAAATTGATTAGCATGGGGTCAAATTTATTAAGCCTTTCACTCCTTTTATTCTCAAGAAAAACAGGTTTTCATATTTTTTTTACTCAAACGCTACTATAAAACAATTAAAAAATGCTTCAATTTATTATCTTTCAAGTAAATTTGCGGCATATACTACCAACTTAACTATATATTGATAAATATGTATCACAAAATATTACTATTAATTAGTTTTTTTTCAATTAGTATTGCAGTATCACAAAACACAATAAAAACAAAACAAAATATGACAGAATTAGCAACATTTGGTGGCGGCTGTTTTTGGTGTACCGAAGCCATTTTTCAAGAATTAGAAGGAGTAGAAACAGTTGTAGCAGGTTATGCTGGAGGAAAAACAATAAATCCTTCTTATGAAGATATTTGTACGGGTACAACAGGTCACGCTGAGGTTATTCAAATAACTTATGACCCAAAAAAAATTAAGTATGAGTTATTGCTCGATGTGTTTTTTAACACACATAATCCCACGACATTAAACAGACAAGGTGCAGATAGTGGAACGCAATATAGATCTGTAGTTTTTTATCATAATAGCACTCAAAAAATTGCAGCTAAAGAAATCATAAAAGAATTGACTGAGGCTTCTGTATTCAATGACCCTATTGTGACTGAGGTAACGGAGTTCAATAATTATTCAAAAGCGGAGAACTACCATCAAGATTACTATACTAACAATCCAAATAATGGGTATTGCAATATGGTGATTAATCCAAAGTTGACTAAGTTTATGAAGGAGTTTAAGGATAAGTTAAAGAAAAAGTGAGATCTATAATCAGTTGTTTAGACTAACTAAAATGAACATACAATGTACAAATCAATAATTCGCCCCATTCTATTTCGTTTTGATCCAGAAAAGGTACATCATTGGGTATTTTTTTGGATACGATTGTTTCAAAAAATCCCTTTTGCCCCCAAACTTATACAAAGTTTTTTTAATGTAAAAAGAAATGATTTAGAAAGAGAGGTTTTTGGAATTCGATTTCCAAATCCAGTTGGTCTAGCTGCCGGAATGGATAAGGATGCCATCGCTATTGACGCATTAGCAAATTTTGGTTTTGGATTTATTGAAATAGGCACATTGACTCCCAAACCACAAGAGGGAAATCCAAAAAAACGACTCTTTCGATTAATCCCTGACGAAGCAATTATCAACCGAATGGGGTTTAATAACGAAGGAGTTGAAACAGCCGTAAAACGATTAAAAAAAAGGAAATCATCTGTTATCGTTGCTGGAAATATTGGCAAAAATAAAGTAACTCCCAATAAAAATGCTGTTGATGATTACTTGATAAATTTTGAACTTTTATTTGATGTTGTTGACTTTTTTGCAGTGAATGTAAGCTCTCCAAACACCCCTAATTTACGTGCTTTACAAGATAAAGAACCTTTGACTAAGTTATTAAATGCTTTACAAAAGGAAAACAATAAAAAGGACAAAAGGAAACCTATTTTACTAAAAATTGCGCCTGATTTAACTGATGAACAATTATTAGATATTATCAATATCGTAAAGGAAACAAAAATTGACGGTGTCATCGCTACAAATACAACTATAGGACGCACCAATTTAAAAGTCTCAAAGATAAGAGTTGCTGAAATCGGAGATGGAGGTCTTAGTGGAAAACCCTTAGCAAAACGAAGCACTGAAGTTATTCGTTTCTTAGCTGAAAAGTCAAATAAAGCCTTTCCAATTATTGGTGTAGGAGGCGTTCATACTGCAACAGATGCCAAAGAAAAATTAGATGCCGGAGCCGATTTGGTTCAAGTTTTTACTGGTTTTATTTATGAAGGACCTAGTATTGTAAAGTCTATATTAAAAGGGCTTTAAGCTGTAGGATTTGGGCTGTAGGCTATGGGCGATGGGCTATGGGCTATGGGCTAAGTAGTATTTAATTTATGTATGTTCTTGTTTCAAACAATTGTTCTAATTTTGTAAGGAACATCCAAATATCAAAAAAATGAAAAAATTATTATTAGCAAGTACCTCTACCGTTCACGGAAAACCCTATTTAACCTATCTTTTTGATGCGTTAAAGATTCACTTTAAAGGAATTGATGAAATACTTTTTATTCCCTTTGCACGACCTAGTGGTGTAACACATGATGAATACACTGACGTTGCACGCAAGGCTTTCTCACAAATAGGTATAAAAATCAAAGGAATACATGAATTTAACGATCCAATCAAAGCAATAAATGAAGCACAAGGTTTTTTTATCGGTGGTGGGAACTCATTTGTTTTACTAAATGATTTGTATAAAATTAATGCATTACCCGCATTAAAAAAAGCTATTTTAAAAGGAGTTCCTTACTTTGGAACCAGTGCAGGAAGTAATGTAGCTGGGGCAAGTATTAAAAACACAAATGATATGCCTATCGTGTATCCACCTAGTTTTGAAGCTTTAGGAATGATTCCCTTTAATATCAATCCACATTATTTAGATCCGGATCCTACTTCAAAGCACATGGGAGAAACCAGAGAAACACGTATTAATGAATATCAGTTTTTTAATACTATTCCTGTTATTGGTATTCGTGAAGGAAGTTGGCTAGAAGTAAAAGGGGAAGATATAACACTAAGAGGAGAATTAACAGCAAGGTGGTTTGTTACCGGAGAAAAAACAATTGAATTAAAAACAGATACGAAAGTCTTTTAAGGCTCTAGTTTAAAATAGCGTAACTGTTTTTATCCAAGAGAAAATATAATAGATTGATTATCAATTATTTTTTAACCGCAAGGCACGCGAAAAATATTTACGCAAAGGCCGCAAAGCATTGCGCACCTTGCGTAAAACTTAGCGGGACCTTACGGTTAAACCTCAAAAGTATTAAAGTTTGAAATCATTTGCTAGTTGAATCTACCAATTGTAAATCACTGATATTTAAAATGTTATAAAGAGTTTTATATTGTACGTTTGTTGTTAGCATAAAAAAATGAATTTAAATATTTCCATAATAATCCCTGTTTACAATCGTCCGGATGAAATTGACGAATTGCTTCAAAGTTTATCCGAACAGACTTATACTGAATCTTTTGAAGTTGTAATCGTGGAGGACGGTTCACAACAAAAAAGTAATAAAATTGTTGAAAAATATCGAAATAAATTACAAATAAAGTATTTATCAAAACCAAATACCGGGGCAGGTTTAAGCCGAAATTTTGGAATGAAAAATGCGTCAGGTAATTACTTTATAATCCTAGATTCTGATGTTTTGGTTCCACCAACCTATTTAAAAATTGTTTCCGGACATCTATCAAGTAATTATACAGACGCTTTTGGAGGACCGGATGCCGCCCATAAGAGTTTTACCAACTTACAAAAGGCTATTAATTATTCGATGACCTCACTATTGACAACCGGTGGTTTACGAGGAAATAAGAAGTCTAATGCAAAGTTTCAACCCCGTAGCTTTAATATGGGTTTATCTAAAAAGGCATTTATTCAAACAGGTGGTTTTTTGGATAGAAAAATTGGAGAGGATATTGACTTAACATTTCGCCTGTGGGATAACAATTTTAACACACAATTAATCTCTGACGCCTTTGTATATCACAAAAGACGTACAAGCATCAAGCAATTTTTTAAACAGACTTTTGCTTTTGGAAAAGAGAGACCTCTTCTCACTAAACAGTATCCTAATACAGCAAAAATCACGTATTGGTTTCCAACAGTATTCGTTTTTGGATGTATAATTGCATTACTTGCTCTTTTTTATTCTTGCTTTTTCCCTGTCTTATTACTAAGTTTATACTTAATCTTAATTTTTATTGATTCTACTTCAAAGAATAAAGGTTTGAAAATAGGTTTGCTGAGTATACTGACATCATTAGTACAATTTTTTGGTTATGGCCTTGGTTTTATTAAAGGAATTTTATAAAGTAGAAATTGCTCTTAAGATGAGAATACTTTTTTCGGATCCTACTCAGTTGAAT
>JAUVOS010000191.1 GCA_030599055.1 Lutibacter sp. | reverse complement strand
GATGAAGTGCTTTTTTATTCGTGAGACTCTAAAAAATTAATTTCAATTTTTTAGTTAGTCGAACTAATCCCGCTTTTTTTTCAGCGGGATCTTGGTTAACCTGCCTGCCGGCAGCTACGGTGTACCCACATCTTTTATGAGTTTGGTTCCTTCTATTATATATGATAATCTATCTAATCCCCGTTTTAAAGATACTACGCCTGGTGGCCCTTGTGAATCATAACCTTTCCATCCACCTATTCGTCCAACAACCCAAGCAGCCCACTTTGTCCGTTTAGGATTATGATGATTTTGAAGCTTAACACTTTTTCCTTGTAGTTTTGTATTCATTAGCTTAAGTATTTCAATTTGCTCCTTATCAAAAACATCTTCTATTGGTTGCCCTTCTTCAGGATCTGCATAGGCTATATTCATTTGTAATATTTTTAATAATGCGGTCATTTGCATGATAACCAACTTCCTAATTGCCCATCCATTTTCTAGTTCTGTTTCTTCAATTCCAAAACCTTGCTTTTTTAAAATTCTAAACAGTTGTTCAATATACCATCGTGCACTATACCATTCTACAATTGTTAAAGCTTCTTGATAATTATCAATCTTATGAGTAGTTAGTAACTTCCAGTCAACCGGATTGGTTACTTTACCTGTTTCCTTAACCGATATGCAAGTCAGAGTAATGGATTCAGGGTATCCTTTATTTCTTAAATTATAAGGACACTTTATCTCACATTCTATAAATCGTAATGCTATTTCAGCTTGCCTTTTATATTGACTTTTACGACTATCAGTTGGTAAATCAATTGTATAAGTACCTGCAATGTTTTGGGCTTCAACCTCCTTATACAAACTGTTTCCGTTACGTAGTTTTCTTGTTGTTCTTGAACGTATTAACAAATGGGATTTCTCATCGGGAATCATAGCAAATTGTTCATAAATATCTCCCTCTCTATCCTCAATAAATGTTACACTTGCTGCGTCTTTTAAAATTTCTTTACTTTTTTGAGCAACTTCAATCCACTTATAGGATTCTTTTTCTGTTATAGGTTGTTGTTTGTAACGTCTTTGAATTCTATCTGGCATTTCTTCCGGACGATGAAAGAGTTTGATGTGTGAAAACCCTATTGGATTTAAGCCTTGAACATCTAACACCAATCCAGGGTGTAGCTTGAAACAATGTGACGTATCTGACTTATCTGAACGCCCTAATCCACTATTTTCATTAAGTCTTCCTTTATGTTTGCCTAAATTTATCTCACATGTGTCTTGCAAGCACAACAAATGGCGTCCTTTGGATAACTTACTCATACGTTGTGAAGATTCATTAATTAATTGCTCTTCTTTTATCTTATCATTATTTAAAAACCTATAATACGCTTTTTGTTCTGCTTTGTTTGAAGCAAGTTGTCGAATCGTTGAACTTGGATGCAGACTAAGTTTATTCCATAATTTCATTCCTCTTCTCTCAGAACGTAAATCACCTAGTTTCCCAATATAATCAGGTAAAATATTTAATGGGCTCATTAATTCTATCATTCTGCAAAACTACACATATTTGTGGGTACACCGTAGCTGCCGGCAGGCAGGTACCTCGACCCTTGGGTCGATTCCTATTATTGGGTCCAGTCCCGAGCACTCGGGATGCCCTGGGGTTTAATACCTTTTATTTTTCTAATTCGAATATTGATAAAATTGCTCTATGATCAGAATTGAAAAAACCATCAATGGGATCGTCCTGAACTATTTTAGAATATTTAGTTTTAATATGATCTCCTTTATAGTAGATAAAATCAATTCTGTCTGAAATAATCTCATCAGAAAGAAAACCCCAAGTTCCATCTAAAGTTTTTGTAGGGTCAGGATTAGCTTCTCTGAACGAATCAATAAAGCCCCGATCTATCATTAATTTACTTACAGGCCATTCAACCACTTTATCATAATGTGATTCCTTAGTGCTTTCAACCCAATCTAAATGTGACCCTGAATTAAAATCTCCACCTACAATAATTGGCATGTTTAGAATTTCTCCCAAACTATCAACAGATTTTAAGATAGCCGTAATTTCTTTCAACCGCGTTGTGCCTTCTCCAATTATTAATGAATCTGGAGATAGTTTTTTGATATCTTGAAAATAATCAGGTAAATAATGCAACCATAGGTTGATACACAATATTTTTTCACCTTCCACATCAATAACTACACCATGAGAATTAAAAGGTTTATAAATATTTATTGTATCAATTATTGAGTATTTACTATGGATAGATAAATTTGAACTTCCTCTCCAAGAATAGGAATAACCAGCTTGCTTAGCGATATCTATTCCACAGCAATAAGTCTCTTGCATAAAAAGAATGTCGGGATTTTCTTGTTTAATTACTTTTAACACATTTACTGTATTTGCAGTATCTTTTTTAAAATTATCGGTTTTTGTCCCATGAATTCCTCCATGCCAAATATTCCAAGTCATTACTTTTATGGATTTGTTTTCTTGATCTGAACAACCTGTAAAAAGCAATAGTATTAGAAAGATAATGGATATTTTATGTATTTGCATAAATATTTACTTTTATATTTTCAACGGTTTTGCCCGTATGTTTGTTATTTTAAGCTGCTGTATAAATATATACTTTTATGTTTATTAAGACACCTAGTTTATAAAGTTAAAGGGAGATTGTTTTTTTATTTTTCATCAAATCTTTGAGGTGTCGTTTAATATGTTCTTCAACAATTTGTAAATGTTCAAGTCTGGAATAATTTCTAGAACCTTTTTTGTATGGAATACTTTCAATTGATGTGTTTGTAATATGTTTTTCAATTGTTTTTTGTGCTTTCTGTATTCTCATAATCAAACTTTCAACGGAGACATTTTTAGTTGTATCAACACTCATTTGGTTTACTTCAGACAGTTTACCTTTTAATGGGTGTGGCTTAACTCCATCCGCCAAATCCTTTAGGTTTTTAGCAAAACTCTCATGCCAAAAAGTAATATGTCCTAAAACGTCTTTTGCTGTCCAATGGGGATAAATCATATATTGAAAGTCCAAATTCTGACTAAAGAAAGAACTAAAGGCATCAACTTTTTCTATGAGTGCCTTTAGACTTAATTCTATTTTTTGTTCAGTATTCAATGTTATTTTTAATGGTCGTTAAGGCACTTATTTTCCGCCATATGTTGATTTAACCTTATTGATTCTTGTTTATCTCTTAAATTGTTTTCATCAAAGAAACCTAAAAATACACTTCTATAAAATACTTTCCAAATACCATTCCCTATATTTTCAATTCCAACTTATTTTCCTTTCAAAACAACTGTTAAAAAATAACACGTATAATATTTAATCTAAAGAATTCCCTTTGGTTCTGCCTCGGGGATAGTTCGTTTTAAGAAATTTATTTATTTCAATATTTGAACCTTTTTTGTATTTAATCCAGAGATGATTTATTGTAAATTACAGGCATCTGTCCCTTCCACTCGTCCCAAATATCATTATTCGTGATAAGGTCTGCCATAAAGTGGCCAACATTGATTCTACTGATTTGACCATCATTTAGGATACTTCTTATAGGGGAAGGATATACTTCTATTTCTGATGTTCTTTCCTCCTCAATTAATGCAGACGGACGAACCGCAGTCCATTCGATGGCATTATCTTTTTGACCTATGATTGTCCTTAAGTATTCTGCAGCCTCTTCATTGTCTGGATGCGGAGGAAGCAGGAGACGAAGCAACCCTATTAGGCATCTTTGGGCAAATGGAATTGATTCATTGAGATCTCGATTGCGATTGGCTACCGTATTCATGAGGACATATTTAGTTGATGCCTCAGATTTATTTGCTTTGATAGCAATACATAACCGTTGGGTTGCTTCTGTTACAAGCCGGTGAGGTTTGCCAAAGACTCCCTTAAAAGTTATGTTATGACCTAGGCAAGAAGCTACAGCATTACAACCTACAACATGTTGTTCTATCTCATCGTCGGATAATTCCAGAATACTTGCGCAGATCATTGACAAACGTTTATGATTCTTTATGGTGTCAGGTAGCTTTTCTGGTGAACGCACAATCACCTTGACATTTTGCCCACGATTGAGCAACTCCTCAACCAATCTTCTACCGGTTGCACCGCTTGCACCTACTACTAAAATTGTCATATAATTTTTTATGTAATTTGTAAAAATATTTTTATTCTATTATGACGAATTATTTGGTAATATGTTACAGTGATTATATTTGTTTACAACGGATTAGGGTTATGATTTCGTTGCTGTAAATCCGTTAGGATTTTCAGGTTTAGAAATCAGGTTAAATATACAGAATGTTTGTCGGACTGTTACCAAACCTAGCAATGAATTATACCCATTGTTGCTAGTTTTTGCTTTTCACTCCAATTATTTATCCGTTTCAATACTCAAATCCGTAATGATTGAAAAATTCAAAAATGTTTTTAGTTTTGTTACAATTATTCTTTTCTAGATTTTTTTAGTCTCTTTTCTGCTTTTTTTTCTTTTGGAGTTTTAGCAGCTTCTTTTTTCACGTTTCTCCTTGAGTCTTTACCTTTTGCCATGATATTATCTATTATTTTTTATTCGTGAGACTCTAAAAAATTAATTTCAATTTTTTAGTTAGTCGAACTAATCCCGCTTTTTTTTTCAACGGGATCTTGGTTAATACCTCGACCCTTGGGTCGATTCCTATTATTGGGTCCAGGGCTTGCCCTGGGG
>JAUVOS010000156.1 GCA_030599055.1 Lutibacter sp. | reverse complement strand
CCAAACTATATGAACTGTTAACCGTGAAACTGTATGACCATTTGTTCTCTGTGTTGACATAGGACAAAGATAACATTTTTAGAAGCTGAAAGCGAAATGCACTAAAGTGCATAGTTTTAACTATTTTTGAGACCAATAAATTCAGAATGACTTGTTTAAATTTAACTTTTTAACTAACATACATATAGGGGGAAATGCTTTCTGTAAAAATGCCTGATTTAGCTTTGGCTCTGTGAATAAAAACTCTAAAAACAAAACTAACGAAGTGTCATTCATTTGTTTTCTTTTAATTTAATATTCTTAGTACATAACAAAAATACATTTATCGCTTTGAGTTCCTATGGAAGCTCAAAGGAATATGAAATTTTTTATTAAACCTCAAAACAGTCCAAAGGGCATTTGAGTGTTTTATATCGTTTTCAGATTTTGATTTCATTTTAATATCTTAAATTTACCAAAGTTTTAAAACAGTTTAAACCTAATATTATGTATAAATTTATTTTTATTTTTTTAATAGCTTTTTCAGCTATAGACTTACTACAGGGGCAACAAGTCATGACACCTGAAATATTGATACAATTAGGAAAAGTATCCGGTAAAGGCATTACTCAAGATGGAAATAATGTAATTTATAGTGTTTCAAAATATTCTTTTGAAACAGATAAAAACACAAAGACTATCTATAAAATACCGATTAATGGTGGAGTTCCTCAAGAAATAAAGGAATCTACTTCCTTTTTAAAAGATAGAAGTTTATCTCCTGACGGAAACTATAAAATCATCACTAAAGATGTAAAATTAAAAGATGTTACGGGACAAGATTATTACAAAGACGTCGCCAATTCGGATGTAAAAATATATGACGCACTAAACTACCGGCATTGGGATACATGGGAAGATGGTGCTTATAGCCATATAATG
This sequence comes from Lutibacter sp., assembly GCA_030599055.1. Classification (GTDB taxonomy): domain Bacteria; phylum Bacteroidota; class Bacteroidia; order Flavobacteriales; family Flavobacteriaceae; genus DQTL01. Next base: position 5,257 of record JAUVOS010000156.1, on the reverse strand, counting down.
TATCAAACAACTACAGATAATATGACTATTTCATTGGATATTATGTCAAAAGAGCCCTATGACTGTCCTCAAAAACCATTTGGCGGATCTGAAGACTATTTATGGAGTCCTGATAGTAAAAACATATTATATGTCGCTAAAAAATCAAGTGGCACAGCCTATACTTTAAGTACCAACTCTGATATTTATAAATACAATCTAAAAACCAAAACGACCTTAAACCTTACAGCCTATAATAAAGGTTATGATACAAATCCTGCATTTTCTAGCAAAGGACAATTGGCCTGGTTGCAAATGCATCGTGATGGTTTTGAAGCCGACAAAAATGATATTATCATACGATTAAGTAACAAACCTGTCAATTTAACGGCCGCTTGGGATGGAACCGTAAACAGTTTTATTTGGGGAGAAAATGGACGTAAAATATACTTTATAGCTCCTGTTTTAGGAACCGTGCATTTATTCGAAATTGACGTGCCAAAAAATGCAGATCACAACAGTTATCCTAAACAAATTACCAAAGGTCAATTTGATGTAAATGGTATTGTAGGTCAATCAAAAAATACGATGGTTGTGAAGCGTAGAGATATGAATCATGCCATTGAACTTTACACAGTAAATTTAGTAGATGGAAAGATGACTCAGTTAACTCATGCTAATGATGCTGTTTACAACTCTTTAAAATTAAGCACTATAGAAAAAAGAATGATTAAGACTACGGATGGAAAAGATATGCTAACTTGGGTAATTTATCCCCCGAACTTTGATAAAACTAAGAAATATCCAACCTTATTATATTGTCAAGGTGGCCCACAGGGAGCTTTGAGTCAATTTTATTCTTTTAGATGGAATTTTCAACTAATGGCAGCTAATGGTTATATAATTGTTGCGCCTAGCAGAAGAGGAATGCCCGGTTTTGGTGTAGCATGGAATGAGCAAATAAGCAAAGATTATGGAGGACAAAATATACAAGATTACCTCGTAGCTATCGATGAATTGGCCAAAGAAACCTATGTCGATGAAAATCGTTTAGGAAGTATCGGTGCAAGCTATGGCGGTTATTCTGTGTTTTATTTAGCAGGAATGCACGAAGGTAGGTTTAAAAGTTTTATTTCTCATGATGGCATTTTCAACCAAAGGAGCATGTATGGCACTACCGAAGAATTATTTTTTGTTAATTGGGATTTAGGGGGTCCTTATTGGGATAAAAATAATACAGTTGCACAGAAATCTTTTACTAGTTTTAATCCTATTGAGAATGTTGATAAATGGGATACTCCCATTCTAATCATTCAAGGGGGAAAAGATTATAGAGTTCCTATCGGACAAGGTTTAGAAGCTTTTCAAGCAGCCCAATTGAGAGGTGTTAAAAGTAAACTACTGTACTTTCCCGAGGAAAACCATTGGGTTTTAAATCCGCATAATAGCTTGGTCTGGCAACGAGAATTTTATAAATGGCTGAGAAATACTTTGTAAATTTTATACATAGATTATTATTTATAGTAGTGCTTTAGACTAAACAGACGAAAAAGGTTTATTGGAAAATATGATTGTGTTTAGACTGTTTTATTTAGATAACCACACGATACAATCGTGCGGTAGCAGGATTAAACCACGATACAATCGTGCGGTAGCAGAGATAATATTATAAACTATATACGTTATGATTAAATTGTGTGCGAAGTCAGGGGACTTCGCACAGCTGATGACAATGACAAGACTTTTATCCATAGAATTATCAAATTGGCTAATTAGCTCATTATTCCATTCTCAATAGTTTTCCTATTTTAGCGGTCAATTTACTTATTTTAAGATATGGAACATAGAATACCTATTTTTACCAACGATACAATTGTCTTTGGTCTATTGATGCTCGCTTTAGGTTTAATCTTTTATACATCCTCTTTAAAAAAAGGCTTTTGGTTTAAATTTTATAAAATCGTACCGGCACTATTTATGGCGTATATGCTTCCTGCTCTTTTGACTACTTTAGGTCTTATTTCTCCTGAATGGGAAACCGTTAATGAAGCCGGAAAAGTCATTACCCATAAAACAAACTTATACTATGTTTCCAGTCGTTATTTGCTACCTGCTGCTTTAGTATTAATGACTTTAAGTATTGATCTTAAAGCTGTTTTTAATCTGGGTCCTAAAGCTCTGATTATGTTTTTTACAGGAACCGTAGGAATTATTATCGGTGGACCCATCGCCGTACTTTTAATATCTATGGTATCACCTGAAACCGTTGGTGGTGTAGGACCCGATGCTGTTTGGCGTGGACTAGCAACTTTGGCCGGTAGCTGGATTGGTGGTGGCGCCAACCAAACTGCCATGTTAGAAATATATGGTTATAATCAAAAATTATATGGAGGAATGGTGTTTGTAGATATCGTAGTTGCCAATATTTGGATGGCTTTACTTTTAATTGGAATCGGTCGTTCTAAACAAATTGATAAATGGCTGGGTTCAGATACCTCAGCTATTGAAGTGCTTAAAGAAAAAGTCACTAATTTTTCGAAAGAAGTAGAACGTAATCCTTCGTTGACTGATTTGATGATTTTAGCTGCTATTGCTTTTGGAACGGTGAGTATTGCTCATTTTGGAGGTGGTTATTTAAGTAGTTTCTTTGAAAATTTTGTAGCGACTATAGAATCTAATACACTTAGAAATATGTTTACATTTTTAGGCTCTAAATTCTTTTGGATGATTAGTCTTTCTACCATTATTGCCATTATTTTATCTAATACCAAAGCACGTAATTACGAAGGAGCCGGTGCGAGTAAATTCGGAAGTGTGTTTATCTATATTTTAGTTGCTTCTATCGGAATGAAAATGGATTTAACAATGATCTTTGACAATTTAGGATTGGTGGTAATCGGTTTGGTTTGGATGACAATACACGCCGTTTTACTAATAGTTGTCGCCAAACTTATCAAAGCTCCCTATTTCTTTTTAGCAGTTGGAAGTCAGGCAAATGTTGGTGGTGCAGCCTCTGCTCCTATCGTAGCAGCCGCTTTTCATCCTTCACTAGCAACCGTTGGTGTATTATTGGCAGTATTTGGCTATGCTGTTGGAACGATTGGTGCTATTGTTACTACTATTTTGATGCAACTCGTAGCGCCGTAGAAAAGCCCCACCCCAACCCTCCCCAAAGGAGAGGGAGTTTATTTTGATTTTTAAAAAATCATTCTAAGATATTCATCTTCTGAAATAATAGGAACTCCTAATTTTTCTGCTTTGGTGCGTTTGGCGGGACCCATTTTGTCACCGGCTATAAGATAGTCTGTTTTTGAAGAAATACTACTGCTTACTATACCACCATTATCTTCTATAGATTGTTTGAGCTTATTTCTTGAAAACTTCGTAAAAACACCGGAAACGACCAATTTCTTTCCTTGTAAAATAGCAGATTGTACCGTAGATTTTGATTCATCTACTTCAAATTGTAATCCGTAGGATTTTAATCTATCCACTAATTGAATGTTTAGCAAATCATTTGAAAAATCTGTGATACTTTGTGCAATCCTATCACCAATTTCATCAACGGCAATCAAGGTTTCAAAATCAGCTGTCATCAATTTGTCTATTGTCTTAAAATGTCGTGCTAATTTTTTAGCCACTGTTTCTCCGACATATCTTATTCCTAAAGCGTATAAAACTTTTTCAAAGGGGATGCTTGTTGATGCGCGAACACCGGCTACAATATTTTTTGCTGATTTTTCTGCCATACGTTCTAAAGGAACTATTTGTCCTGCTCGTAAATCGTATAAATCAGCATAGTTTTGTATCAAACCGGCATCGTAAAGCAATTCAACCGTTTCGCCACCCAAACCATCAATATTCATGGCTTTTCGGCTGATAAAATGTTCGATACGTCCTTTGTTTTGTGTAGGACATCCATAAGTATTCGGACAATAATGCTTGGCATCGCCTTCTTTTCGTTCTAAAAGTGTATTACAATCAGGGCAATGGGTTATATACTGAACCGGTTTGGAATCTGCGGGTCTTTTATCTGTATCAACACCTACAATTTTTGGTATGATTTCCCCTCCTTTTTCTACAAAAATGGTATCGTTAATTCGTAAATCGAGTTTGGCTATTTGATCTGCGTTATGTATGGAAGCTCTTTTTACAATAGTACCTGCTAATTGTACAGGCTCCAAATTGGCTACCGGAGTGATGGCTCCCGTACGTCCCACTTGGTAATCTATACTCAACAGTTTAGAAATAGCTTGCTCTGCTTTAAATTTATAAGCGATTGCCCAACGTGGTGCTTTTGCTGTATAAGCCAATTCGTCTTGATATTGCAAAGAGTTTACTTTGATCACAACGCCATCGGTTTCATAGTCTAGTTGATGTCTTTGGATATCCCATTTATCAATAAATTCAAATACTTCATTTAAGGAATTACAAACTTGAATGGCTTTAGGAACTTTAAAGCCTACTTTACGTGCTTGTTCCATGGTATTGAAATGTGTTTCGTATTCAGAATTTCCTACAACCTGATACAACAAACAGTCTAATGGTCGTTTGGCAACAGCTGCACTGTCTTGCAGTTTTAAACTTCCACTTGCTGTGTTTCTTGGATTGCTATAAGGTTCAAAACCATCTTCAATGCGGTCAATATTTAATTGATTAAATCCTTTTAAAGGTAAAATGATTTCTCCGCGTATTTCAAAATCATCAAAAAGTAGTCCCTTCAAAACTAGTGGAATTGATCGAATTGTTTTCACATTTGCCGTAGCATCATCTCCTTGAAAACCATCGCCACGTGTTACTGCAGAAACTAATTGTCCATTTTTATATGTAAGGTTTATAGAAGCACCATCATATTTAAGTTCGCAAGTATATTGAATATCGTCAGTTCCCAGTCCTTTTTGTACTCGGGTTTCCCAATCTTGCAAATCCTCTTTTGAATAGGAATTTGCTAGAGAATACATTCTATTTTTGTGCGTAATCGTCTGAAAATCTTTAGTAATCGTACCGCCTACTCTTTGAGTTGGTGAATTTGGATCATCAAATTCGGGGTACTTGGCTTCTAAAACTTCTAATTCCTTAAGAAGTACATCAAACTCGTAATCAGATATTGTAGCAGCATCTAACACATAATAATTGTGATTATGCTCTCGTAAAACTTTACGAAGTTGGATAATTTTTTGCTGAATATCAGACATTTATTATGAGTTTAAAGCTTTTGTAAAATACTAAAAATTATTTATCCCATGTAGGTAAAATACAATTTTTGTTCAAGTTTTTT
>JAUVOS010000081.1 GCA_030599055.1 Lutibacter sp. | reverse complement strand
GAGCTTCTAATCTTTCAAATCCACCTATTTCAATTTTTTCACCAATAACTCCTGTTTGTTCTAAAACTTTGTCAGCGACACTTATTCCATTTTCAAATTCAGATGCTAAAAAAGCTTCTTTGTCAGGTGCATTTAAAGCAATCTCTGCAAATTTTCGAGCTAAAGCGACATAATCATCATTTTTGGCGACAAAATCTGTTTCACAATTTAAAGATATTACAACGCCAATTGTTTTAGCATCATTTACTTTTGCGATAGTTGCGCCTTCTGATGAATCTCTATCAGCTCTTTTAGCAGCAACTTTTTGTCCTTTCTTTCTTAATACGCTGATTGCTTTATCAAAATCACCATCTGACTCAACCAATGCATTTTTACAATCCATCATTCCTGCACCAGTCATTTTACGCAATTTACTTACCTCTGCGGCGGTTATTTTTGCCATTTTTATATTCCTTTTATACGATTATTAAAATTTATTTTTTTTCTTTATCCTCTTTTTTCTTTTCAGCTACCACTTCTTTCTGATCAGCAACTACTTCCTTTTCTGCTTTGGGAGTTTTATCGCTAACCTTACTGTCTTTTTGAGATGTTTTCTTTTCTTTACTAGCTTTTCTCTCAGCCAATCCCTCTGAAATTGCAACCGTAAGATAAGTCACAATTTTATCAATTGATTTTGTAGCATCATCATTTGCCGGTATGACAAAATCAATGGGTCTTGGATCAGAATTTGTATCCACCATCGCAAATATTGGAATATTTAATTTATTAGCTTCTGCAACTGCAATGTGTTCCTTTTTAACATCTACTACAATAATAGCACCTGGTAAACGAGTCATATCTGCAATTGAACCCAAGTTTTTTTCTAACTTGGCTCTTTGTCGATTGATTTGTAATTTTTCTCTTTTAGACAGAGCGTCAAAAGAACCGTCTTGTTTCATACGATCAATATTTGACATCTTTTTTACGGCTCTACGAATAGTTTGAAAATTTGTTAACATTCCTCCCATCCATCTTTCTGTAATATAAGGCATATTCACAGAGGTTGCGTTGTTAACAATAACTTCTTTTGCTTGTTCTTTTGTAGAAATATATAAAATGCGTCGTCCAGAAGTTGCAATTTTCTTAAGTGCAGCAGCAGATTCTTCTAATTTTGCTACGGTTTTATACAAGTCAATAATATGAACACCATTACGTTCTGAATAAACATAAGATGCCATATTTGGGTTCCACTTACGAGTCAAATGTCCAAAGTGTACACTTGCCTCAATCATTTCTTGAATGTTAATATTTGCCATTTGTTAAATTGATTTACGTTCCGTTGAGTTAGCAATAGTAAGGTAGTAACTTAATAATTAGTCGATACTATTTGGATGCTAAATAAATTTCAACATTAACTGATTTATAATATATTTATGATTAATTTGATATACGATTTCCGATTTAAAATTAATTCTTATGAAAAACTAAAATCGTCAATTTTGTATTATCGTTTAGAGAATTGATATTTCTTACGTGCTTTCTTTTGACCAAATTTCTTACGTTCAACCATTCTTGGATCACGTGTTAATAAGCCTTCTGGTTTTAAAATTAATCTATAATCAGGATTAATTTCTGTTAGAGCTTTAGAAATAGCCAAACGAGTTGCTTCTGCTTGTCCTTTAATACCGCCTCCTTTTACAGTTACAATAATATCATAACTCTTTTCATTGTCGGTCAAGGACAAAGGTTGATTTATTTTATATTGTAAAGTTGGAGTTGTAAAGTAAATGTTTACATCTTTTTTGTTTACAGTAATTTTGCCTTTCCCATCTTTTAGAAAGACACGTGCTATGGCTTTTTTACGACGCCCTGTTTTGTGTACTACTTCCATATTATCTCAAATCATTTAGGTTAAACTCTTTTGGTTTTTGCGCTTGTTGTTTGTGTTCTCCACCTACATTTACATATAGATTTCTAAACAATGCGCTACCCAGTTTATTTTTGGGTAACATTCCTTTTATCGCTTTTTCAACTAAGCGAGAAGGGTTTTTGTCAAACAATTCTCTAGCGGTCAAAGAACGTTGTCCTCCCGGATATCCTGTGTGACGTATATACGTCTTATCAGTCCATTTTTTTCCGGATAATTTGATTTTTTCCGCATTGATGATGACAATATTGTCACCACAATCTACATGCGGTGTGTAGTTGGGTTTGTACTTACCTCTCAAAAGCATTGCTACTTTTGAAGCAAGACGACCCAAGGTTTGTCCGTCCGCATCAACCAACAACCATTCTTTATTAACGGTTTTCTTGTTAGCCGATACTGTTTTGTAACTCAATGTATTCACTACTATTGGTTTTTTGTGTGTTAAACTTAAACTTTCTAATCGTCTCTTACTCAAAATAAGAGTGCGCAAAAGTAATGGTTTTTTTTAAATAAAAAAAGCACAATCAGAATTTATTCAGATTGTGCTAAAGTTTTTGTTAAAGTCTTATGACTAGTCTAAAGCGGGTATTCTTAAAACTTGACCTGGATAGATTAAATCCGGACTTTTAAGCATTGGTTTATTCGCTTCGAAAATAATAGGGTATTTCATGGCGTCACCATAAAACTCTTTCGCTATTTTACTCAATGAATCACCGCTAACAACTGTATGAAATTGTGCTTGTGGTTCTTCAACGGCAACAGTCATTCTATCATCGACACTAGCAATTCCTTCTGTATTACCTAAAACTAATACTACTTTTTCACGTGTTTCTTGAGAATCAGCTTCTCCCCAAACGATAGCAGTATCTTCTTCCACTTCAATATTTAAATCAAGCACTTCAAATCCTAATTTTTCAACGGCAAGAGCAAGCATATTTGCTTTATTCAATGCTTCTTCTTCTGTTGTTTTTCCAATACCAAATACTTTAGCACCGGCATTTTTAATAAATGAAAATAATCCCATAATTCTATTTTTTAAGTTATAATATAATAATGCACAAAGGTAAAGGTAAAAAGCTTATAAATCAATATCTAAGGAAGGTAATATTTCTCTATATTACATATCTATTTCAAAATCAGTAATTAATAAATTTTCAATAACAATTGGAAAATACTTATATTCAAGCTTATGTATTTTTTTTGCAATTTGCTCAGGTAAATCTTTTGTAGAAATTGCAATACTTTTTTGAAAAATAATATTTCCTTCATCATATTTATCATTAACATAATGTATGCTAATACCCGTTTCTTTGTCATTATTTTCTTTAACTGCCTCGTGAACACGCATTCCATACATGCCTTTCCCACCATATTTAGGTAAAAGAGCCGGATGAATATTGATAATTTTATTTGGAAACTCCTGAATTAAGACTTCTGGAATACGCCATAAAAAACCTGCTAGAACAATAAAATCTGCTTTAGTTCGCAATAACTCAATAAGTTTACTTGACTGATACAACTCATTTCTAGAAAAGCTCAATGTATTAACATTTAAATGTTTGGCTCTATCCAGCACTTTGGCATCTTTATTGTTTGATAAGACAAGAACAACACGGGCAATATTGCTGTCCTGAAAATACGAAATAATATTTTCCGCATTAGTACCATTACCCGAAGCAAAGATTGCTATTCGCAACATCATTATAAGTTAAGACTTAGGAATTAAAAGATAAAATACTTTTTAAAAGTGTCGCGTCTAGACACCTAACAATTAACATCTAAAAACAAATACAGGGGATGAAAATACAACTTTTATATGCGAATAGTTAATAAAAATACAAAAATATATTTTTGATTTATAAAAGTTTACTATTTTTGCCCCATAATTAATTAAAACCTTAACAATTATGTCAGACATTGCATCAAAAGTAAAAGCCATTATCATAGATAAATTAGGCGTTGATGAAAACGAAGTAACTATGGAAGCGAGTTTTACCAACGATTTGGGCTCAGACTCCTTAGACACTGTAGAATTGATCATGGAATTTGAAAAAGAATTTGATATTCAAATACCAGACGATCAAGCTGAAAACATTGCTACCGTTGGGCAAGCAATCAAGTATATTGAAGAAGCAAAAAAATAATTTTACTTTCAAGGTGAAAATCAAGAATGTTTAATTGTTTAGATATTCTTCACACAAAGCATTACATCAATGTTTTCCTTGAAGTTTAATGTCAATTTATACTTAATAAAAAGCTATAGAGAAAAGTTTTCTATAGCTTTTTTTTTATCAAAAAAACGACTACTTTTACATTTCAAGTTGCTGAACTTGACTACTACTACTATTTATAATATAAATTATGAAACAAAGACGTGTTGTTGTTACCGGACTAGGAGCTCTGACTCCAATTGGAAATAATGTTAAAGAATATTGGGAAGGCTTAATTAATGGTGTCAGTGGTGCTGCGCCTATCACTAATTTTGATGCCAGTAAGTTTAAAACACAGTTTGCTTGCGAAGTCAAAAATTTTGAAATTACCGATTTTATCCATCGAAAAGAGGCTCGTAAAATGGATCGTTTTACTCAGTATGCTATGGTTGCTTCTGATGAAGCCGTTTTAGATTCCGGTTTAGATCTTGAAAAAGAAAATTTAGATAGAATAGGTGTTATTTGGGGTTCTGGAATTGGCGGATTGGAAACATTTCAAAATGAAATGATTGACTTTGCAAATGGAGACGGAACACCGCGGTTTAATCCGTTTTTTATTCCAAAAATGATCGCTGATATTACACCAGGCTATATTTCTATTAAATATGGATTTAGAGGCCCTAATTTTGCAACTGTTTCTGCTTGTGCTTCCTCATCAAATGCAATAATTGACGCGATGAATTATATTCGTTTAAATCATGCAGATATTATGGTTTCAGGAGGTTCTGAAGCTACCGTCACAAAAGGAGGAATTGGCGGTTTTAATGCCATGAGAGCTATCTCTACTAGAAATGACGATCCTAAAACAGCATCTCGTCCTTTTGATAAAGATCGTGATGGATTTGTTTGCGGAGAAGGAGCCGGCACATTAATACTTGAAGAATACGAACATGCAAAAGCTAGAGGCGCTACTATTTATGCAGAAATTGCTGGTGGCGGTTTATCAGCAGATGCACATCATATAACTGCTCCACATCCAGAAGGGTTAGGTGCTAAATTGGTAATGGAGAATTGTTTGCGTGACGCAAACATGCAACCCGAAGATGTTGATGCAATTAACGTACACGGAACTGCGACACCTCTTGGTGATATAGCCGAGGTCAAAGCAATTCAACATGTTTTTGGTGAACATGCTTATAAACTGAATATTTGCTCAACCAAATCAATGACCGGACACCTTTTAGGTGCTGCCGGTGCAGTAGAAGTTATCGCCTCAATTTTATCAATTAAAAATGGTATTGTACCTCCTACTATTAACCACTTTACAGATGATGATGCTCTTGACAACAAACTTAATTTCACATTTAATAAAGCACAAAAGAGAGAAGTAAATGTGGCGATGAGTAATACTTTTGGTTTTGGAGGGCACAACGCGTGTATTCTTTTAAAAAAATATAACAATCAATAATAGTTAATCTTTTGAGTATCATCGATAAAATATCATTTTCAAGAAATAAAGAAGATGACATTTTTACAAAACACATAAAAAATCTGACTGGATACAAACCCAGAGATGTCTCAATTTACAAAAGGGCATTTACTCATAAATCTGCTAATCAAATTGATTCCAACGGAAACAGGCTTAATTACGAACGTTTAGAGTTCTTAGGTGATGCTTTGTTAGATGCTTCAATTACCTCATTTTTATTTCACAATTTGCCCAATAGTGAAGAAGGAGAATTAACCCAAATGCGTTCTAAGATCGTAAGTCGTAAACACTTAAACGAAATAGGCAAAGATCTGGAACTTATTAGTTTAGCGAAAAGACCTACCTCAAAAAGAAAGTTTAGTTATAATGCACATGGCGATTTTTTTGAAGCTTTAATTGCTGCTATCTTTTTAGACCGAGGCTATATTATTATGGATAAGTTTATTAAAAATAAACTAATTATTCCCTATGTTGATTTAGATAAACTACTCGGTAAGATAAGTAGTTATAAAAGTCTTTTTATAGAGTGGTGTCAAAAAAATCAAAGTCAATATGAATACAAAACATTTGAAGATTCGGGTAACTCTACTATTAAGTACTTTGGAGTAAAACTATACGTAAAAAATAAAATTGTTGCAAAAGCACGTGCCACTTCTAAGAAAAAAGCCGAAGAAATTGCTAGCCGTCGTGCTTTTTATAAATTTCAAGATCGTTTTCAATAAAAGATGTAATAAAAATGATTTTACAGAAATCATAAATCCTTAATCCAATAGATGAAAACTCACAAATTACTTCTCAATGATTTTTTTACAGAGAGTTATTTTGTTTTAGCTATCTACAGCGATGAGAAAGATTACAGAATGGCATTTATTCTTAACAAGTTTTTAGGGATTAACTTATATAAATCAACATCAATTATAGACAAAGAAAAGAATACCGAATTTTGTGTATTTGAATATGATGATAAATCGCTATATAGACATTGGTTTCTTATAAATAATCACTGCTTTATTGAAAAAGAAGTAAACCATATACATGATTTATTTACACAAAATACCTCTCTCTTTCAGCAAAAAGGTTTTTATATAAAAAAATTGAAGGCTGCCCATTACATACTAAAAGTAGAAATTGAGGAGTCTTCTAATTTCAAATTAGAATTATTAAAAAAAATACAAGCTATCCCTCAAATTTATGCATCTGAATTGGTAGATTTGAAACTTCTAAAAAATAAAGAATTACTAATATTTTAATTTATGACTTATTTAAAAAAAACAAAAATTGTCGCTACTTTAGGTCCTGCCTGTGAGACTAAAGAAATTATACATGATATGATATTAGGAGGTGTCAATGTTTTCCGAATTAACTTTTCGCATGCCACTCATACCGATGCACAAAAACGCATTGCTATGATTCGCGAACTCAATGAAGAATTAGATTTTCATGTTGCTATTTTGGCAGATTTACAAGGTCCTAAACTTCGTGTTGGAAAAATGGAAAAAGGAGTTGTACTAACACAAGGCTCTACATTTAATTTTACAACTAAAAAATGTATTGGAAATAAGCAACAAGCGTATATGACGTACCAACTATTTCCTAAAGATGTTAAGGTAGGTGAAAGTATTTTAGTTAACGATGGAAAACTATTGTTTGAAGTTACTAATACAAATAATAAAGATTTAGTTACCACCAAAGTTATTAGAGGAGGAAAACTAAAGTCGAAAAAAGGAGTAAACTTACCCAATACAAATATTTCGCTTCCAGCTCTAACAGACAAAGATAAAGAGGATGTGGCATTTGCTATAAAACAAGAAGTAGATTGGATAGCACTTTCGTTTGTAAGAACTGCTGAAGATGTACTGCTGCTCCGTAATTACATCGATGAACGAAGTTCTTATAAAATACCTATCGTTGCAAAAATTGAAAAACCCGAAGCTTTAGATAATATTTCTGAAATTATTCCTGTAGCTGATGCTTTGATGGTTGCTCGTGGTGATTTAGGAGTAGAAGTACCCATGGAAAAAGTTCCTCTTATTCAAAAAGAATTGGTACGCAAGGCTAAAAAAGCGCATAAACCCGTAATTATTGCCACTCAAATGATGGAAACGATGATTACGAGCCAGGTGCCGACTAGGGCAGAAGTTAACGATGTCGCCAACTCAATAATGGATGGTACAGATGCTGTTATGCTGTCAGGTGAAACTTCTATCGGCGAATTTCCTATTGATGTGATTAAACAAATGAGAAATATCATTGAAAGTGTTGAAGATTCACCTTTGATAAGCGTTCCAAAAGTAGTTATAAGGAGCGTCACGGATCGATATATTTCCAAAACTGTTTGTCATCACGCAGTTGAGGTCGCAAATGACATAGAGGCAAAAGTTATTTCTACACTGACAAATTCAGGCTATACAGCCTTTCAAATTTCTTCCGGTCGCCCAAAATCAATAATTTTAGCCTTTACAAATAACCGACGGATTCTAACAATGTTAAATCTGTTATGGGGTGTAAAAGCCTATTATTATGATAAATTAACCACTACTGATGAAACCGTGATCGACATCAACCAAATAGCCAAAAAGAAAGGCTATCTCGGAAAAGGCGATTTGGTTATAAATTTAACATCAATGCCTATTCAAGATGAAGGTATGGTAAATACGCTACGAATCACAAGAATAACGAAAGAGGTTATTAACTAGACGGATATAAGACGAAAAGACATAAGACGAAAAGACGTAAGACATAAGGCTTTAACTCATAACTAATTACATCCTAGCCCTATTTCGTTTAATTATCGTCACACTAATAAATACCCCGATATGCTACGTCAAAATTAAGAATTCAGTCCTGATAGTTATCGGGATCACTTGCGATTAAATACTATTTATCCCGAAAAATTCATGAATTTTTCGGGTTAAGTGAAGTAAAACGGAAAAAGATAAAGAAATTATCGGGTGTTTTGGTGTTTAATTGGTATTATTCCACAATGTAAGCTCCAACAATCTCACCGTAAAACATAGTGTGATAATCACAATTTGAACTCGGGTTATCGCTTTTTATATTTTTAGGGTAATATCGATTGGTCAAACTTTCTAAAATAACATTTTTATCTTGAAGCTGCTTATAAATCACTTTACACTCTAGAGTAAGCGGTAGTTCTTTAATACCAGGTGTTGTAATTTTATTTCCTGACACGAGCCTTAATCCAAGTTCTTCGATTTTGTCTATTGAAGCTCCGCTTTTTGTCCCACAAAAAGCAAGTATTTCAGCTGTCTTTTTTCCAAATCCAATATTCAACGTAAATTCATTACTATCTTCAAGCATTTTATGAGTATGTCTTCCCGTTCTTATATAAATTGTAAAAATTAATTTATTCCACTCAAAACCAATTTGACCCCATGAAATAGTCATACTATTGACTTGCCCATTAGACTTAGTTGTAACCAAAACACCTTTTTTTACGGCCCTTAGGATTTCTTCAAGATGCTCCATCACATCAATTTCTCGCTTTTTAAAATCTTGTTCCATTATTCAGTTCTTTTTTTAGTCAATAGACAAAAATAGTATTTTTCAAAGCTAAAGATTTAAGCACTAATCGTTTAAGAAATCGGTTAATATGGAAACAATTTTAGTATTCAAATCATTTTTTAACATCACTTGCAACAAATCAATATGCTTGTCTTTAAATACGGGATAGGTTCTAATAAAATCAACGGCACGATAACGTACATACGAATTTTTCATTTTTAGACCTTTTCCTACAAACGCATTTAGGAAATTAAAAGTTGCTGTATCAGATAAATCTAAACTAACTTTTTTAGAGTTTAATATCATAAAATAAGTAAGAAACTCTTTATTTGTTTGAGCAATTTTAACCAAATTTAAAAGACCTTCAGCAGAAACTGCCTCACTGAGTTTATAAATGCTTGCGACTAATTCTTGGCGTTCGTTTTCTTCACGTGCTTTTAAATATTTTCCTGCAAAAGGATAAATTTTAGCAATAGATTCATCAGGTTTATTTGACTGATTTGATTGTTGATTAACAGTCTTTTTCTTCCAAGAATCTTTTAAAGCTACCGTACGATTAAAGACCAGATTGTCATCTACTGAATCTTTATCGACCACAAAATAACCCAAACGTTGAAATTGGAATCTATCACCAATTTGAGCTGTTTTTAAACTAGGTTCTAAAAAGGCATTTTTATTAATATTTAACGAGTTCGGATTGATAAATTCAATAAAGTCTTTGTCTTTATGAGAATCAGGTGCTTCATCTAAAAATAAGCGATCGTAAACACGTACTTCTGCTTGTAGCGCGTGTTGTATGGATACCCAATGCAAAGTACCTTTAACGCTGCGTTTACTCGCTTCTGTACCACTTCCACTTAGCGAATCTTCTTCATAAGTGCAATGAATTTCAATAACTTCACCTTTATCATCTTTTACAACAAAATTTGCTTTGATGATATAGGCATTTTTTAAACGAACTTCACTTCCCAATTTTAATCTAAAAAACTTCTTATCTGCTTTTTCTTGAAAGTCCTCTTTTTCAATGTAAATCTCCTTTGAAAAAGGTACTTCTCTCGATCCGAAACCTTCTACATAATCG
>JAUVOS010000230.1 GCA_030599055.1 Lutibacter sp. | reverse complement strand
GATCCTGAAATAAAATCTACACCTTGTGGGTCTAATTTAGGTATAGGAGTCGTAAAAACACCCGCGTAATTCGTATTGATTAAGCCAATATTATTAGGACCCAAAAGTGTTCCGCCTACTTTATCAATCAAACGAACTATTTCGGCTTCAATAGCAGCACCTTCGGTATCTTGTTCGCTAAAACCTGCTGAAAAAATAATAAATGCTTTGGTGTTTTTTTCTTCGGTTAATTGTTTTATTGTTGACACACAATACTTCGCGGCGATGGCGATAATAGCAAGATCAACTTGTGGTAATTTATCTAAATTCTGATAACATTTAAGTCCTTGTACACTAGTTAATTTTGGATTTACGCCATATAATTTTCCTTTAAAACCGGTATCTAACAAATTTTTAAGGACTTTACCACCAGGAGATTGGATGTTATCAGAAGCTCCAATAACTACAATACTCAACGGATTAATTAGTTTAGGATGAAGCATATAATAGATTGAAAATTGATATTAGGAAATACTACTAAGGTCCACATTCTCTAATGTGTATTGTTTTCCTGCTTCAAAAGCTTTTAAATTTGAAGCTACTACTCTTTCACCTTTCGCTTTAAATAAAGATTTTATTGCGGCTATAAGTGCTCTTTCTTTTAGGGGTATCAAATGACTAGACGCACCTAGTAACACTAAATTCGTTGCTCTTATATTTCCAATTTGTTTTGCAATTTTACTGGCATCTAAAATCAAATGGTTTTTATAAGATTCTATTTTGGAAAATAAAGCTTCTTGGTCCGGATAGTTTTCGATATTTAAATAAGGTTTGACATCTGTGATCAACCATCCCTCTTTTTTTAGATAAGGCATATATCGCAAAGTCTCCATCGGTTCCATACTCAATATAATATCAGCTTTTCCTTTGGGAATTAAATCTGAATAAATTTCACCATCAGAAATTCGCACATGTGATTGAACGACTCCGCCTCTTTGACTCATTCCATGTACCTCAGATTGTTTAAAGAACATTCCATTATTAAGTGCTGCGGTATCTAAAGTTGCAGCTATTGTCAATATACCTTGTCCTCCAACTCCTGCTAGTATAATATTTGTTGTCATAGTATTGTGTTTTTATGCTATATGCTATACGCTTTGCGCTTTACACTTTATGCTTTACGCACAAGGTCTTACTTTAATCTTACCTATTCTCTAATTGTCTATTGTCTTTTCTCTCTTTTCTCTTCTCTATTTCAATCCTTCCAAAATCTTTTTAATCTCCTTTTTCTTTTTGGATGGCAGTCGCACACAAGTACGTTGGGGTATGATTACAGAAACTCCTTTATAATTTAATTCCTTTCTAATTATTGCGACATTTTCATCGTGATTTTTTGGTAATGGACTTATTACTTTAAGATGCTTAGGATCTACCCCCATTCCTATACAAATACCTTTGATTTTTGCTAGTGCAGATGATTCTTGTCCCCCAGTCATTCCTACCGTAGAATTGTCATTTATAATCACTGTAATCGGTGTTTTATCGTTGACACAATCTAGTAATCCCGTCATTCCAGAATGTGTAAAGGTAGAATCACCTATCATGGCTATTGATGGATGTACTCCGGCTTCTGCAGCTCCTTTTGCCATAGTAATAGAAGCGCCCATATCTATCAGTGTACTTATTGTATGGTATGGAGAAAGTGCGCCAAGTGCATAACAACCAATATCACCAAAGATTTGATTTTCGCCAAAGTCTTTTTTTAATTCATTTAACGCATTAAAAGTATCCAAATGACCACAACCATCGCATAATTTTGGTGGCCGTCCTTCTACTAAACCTGAGATATCATCGCTGTATTCTTGTTTTATTCCTAATGCTTTTGCTACAATATTGGGGTTTAACTCTCCTGTTCGATTTAGATGACCACTCAATCTACCTATTACTTTCGTATTTTCTTTAAAGAAATCGGCTAGTTTTTCCTCAATAAATGGATAACCGTCTTCGAGAACCAAAATCGTTTCACTAGCATCAAACAAATGCTTTATTTGCTTACGAGGTAAGAGATACTGGCTTATTTTCAATACGGAATAAGGACAAGCTTCTTGAAAATTCTCCATCAAATAATTATAGGCAATACCACTCGCAATGATTCCTATAGAATTATCAGAACCCATCACTAATTTATTAAACGGTGAATCTTCAGCATATTCTCTGATTTGATTCTGTTTATTTACTAATAAATCATATTGTGGTTTTGCTCTGGCAGGAACCAATTGAAAACGTTTTATATCCTCAGGAAAATTGAGTTTCTTTTGTGCAATCTTTTTATTAAACGTAACTAAAGAACGCGAATGTGCTAACCTTGTTACCAATCTAAGCAAGACAGGTAATTGTAATTGCTCTGACAGTTTAAAGGCGTGCCGAACTGCATCGTAAGCTTCCTGTTGATTTGTCGGTTCTATAATTGGAATTTTAGCAAAATCGGCTAAGTAACGAGAATCTTGTTCATTTTGTGATGAATGCATAGAAGGATCATCAGCTACAACAATTACAAGTCCTCCGTTGATACCGGAAATCGCCATATTCATAAAGGCATCCATGGCAACATTTAAACCAACATGCTTCATAACCGCCATGGCTCTTTTACCGGCATAAGACATTCCAAGAGCAGCTTCTAAAGCTGTTTTTTCATTGGCAGACCAACTCGCATGAATATTTAAAGATTCTTTTTTCTTTTTTTGTAGGATATATTCCGTTATTTCAGTCGATGGAGTTCCCGGATAAGCATACACACCGCTAATCCCAGCATCTAAGGCTCCTTGCGCAACTGCTTCGTCTCCTAATACAATATTTCTCATCAAAATACATTTAATAATTATACCACAAAACTATTCCTTTAAACAAAATTGAACTATGATTTTAATCATTATTTGTAAGTATTCACCCGTAAGGGTTTTTAAAAATGTATTTCACGCAAAAGCGCAAAGATTCTAAGCAGGGTTTCTTATTAATCCGACGGATATAAGACAAAAAGACATAAGACGTAAGACTTTTACTCATAGTTAATTACAACCCAGCTTTATTTCGGTTAATTATCATCATGTTAATAAAGCAGACAAGTATGTAAAGTTTTATGAATACTTTGCATTTTTCTTTGTGGTTACTCTGAGAATTCTTTGAGCAACTTTGTGTAATACCTTAAATCCGCAAGACTTTTTATAACTGACACGAATTACACGAATTGATACTAATTTTTCGCACTTAAATAAGTGATGTGATATAGTGATATATACCTGATAATGATTACACTAATTAAATCCTTGCGGATTTTAGGTAATAGCTATTGCACAAAGTTACTCAAAGAAAACACTAAGAGCCGCAAAGACAAATAAACACTACTAAAATCCTAGCACATCAAAATGAGATTTAGCCATAACATCCAAAAAAATTTACTTTCTTAAATCAGTATTTTTTGTAAATTTGCAACAAATTTTTTAACACAAAACTTATGAGTGAACTTACTAAATGTATCGTTTGTCAAAAAACAGAAAATGAAGTCCCTATTATAAAATTTAAATTTAAGGGAGAAAAATATAGCATCTGCTCCCAACATATACCCGTTTTAATACACAAAGCGCAAGCTCTT
>JAUVOS010000245.1 GCA_030599055.1 Lutibacter sp. | reverse complement strand
TATGAATGTGTCAGTGAAAAAAATGCTTGTAATGACAAAACTAGTTTTATTAAAAATAAGTTGAAGGAAGCTGATAAAACGGAAAACTTTAAGCCCAAAGATGTTATTTTATATGGTTTTGGTAGAATTGGACGTTTGTTGGCAAGAGAGCTGATGATACAAGTTGGTAGTGGAAATCAGCTTCGTTTACGCGCCATCGTAACGAGAGGCGAATTAAATGAAACTGTTCTAGAAAAAAGGGCTTCTTTGCTACGAGATGATTCTGTTCATGATGATTTTCCCGGAACGGTAAGTATCGATATAGAAAATAATGCACTTATTATCAATGGAATTTCTGTTCACATGATTTCTTCTAATGCTCCCGATACTATTGATTATACCAAATACGGTATTGATGATGCCTTAGTTATTGATAACACCGGAGTATGGCGTGATAGAGCAGGTATGGGATTACACCTAAAATCAAAAGGAGTTTCTAAAGTTTTATTAACAGCGCCAGCTAAAGAGGATATTCCTAATATTGTATATGGTGTGAATCAAGATGAATTTGATGTTGAAAAAGAGAATTTATTTTCAGCGGCTTCTTGTACAACCAATGCCATAACACCTGTTTTAAAGGCAATTGAAGATACATTTGGAATTAAACACGGACATTTAGAAACAATTCATGCCTATACCAATGATCAAAATTTAGTAGATAATTTTCATAAGAAATACCGACGTGGTAGAGCAGCAGCTGTGAATATGGTTATAACTTCAACAGGCGCCGGTAATGCCGTAGCAAAAGCAATTCCCTCATTGAAAGGGAAATTTACATCAAGTGCCATTAGAGTTCCGGTTCCTAACGGTTCATTGGCTATTTTAAATTTACAGATTAACAAATCGGCAAGTATAGAAGATGTCAATGAAATCATTAAAAAATATGCTTTGGAAGGTGATTTGGTTGAGCAAATTAAATACTCGATGAATAATGAGTTGGTTTCATCGGATATTATCGGTATGGCTGCCCCAGCGATTTATGATAGTAAAGCGACCATCGCTTCTGCTGAGAACAACAAAATAATTCTTTATGTTTGGTATGATAACGAATATGGTTATGCACATCAGGTAATTCGTTTGTCAAAATATATTGGTAAGGTTCGAAGGTTTGCTTATTATTAACCTAAGCTTAAAACAAGAATTCTAAGAATTTTTTAAGATTTTTTGTAACTTATTCACCTATGTCTCTCACACAGAATACAGAATAACGCAGAGGTTTATGATATTATTTTTTGAAATTCATGACTTCTATAAGCTTACACTTCTAGGGTCAACGCATGTAGATTTTAAGTAATTGTATATTAGTTATTTACATTTATCACTAATCTTTTGTGGTTCCTTTGTGGTTCCTTTGTGTCTTCTTTGAGAAACTTTGTGTAATAGCTATAACACAAAGAGTCACAGAGAATTACACAAAGTTTCTCAAAGATAAATAAACCATGTTTATTTAACATGCGTTGACCCTGATTACACTTCCGGATAGCCCGTTATTTCCTGAATCTTTTTATAAAGAGGTTCTAAATTCTTATACATTTTTAAATAGACTTCTTCGTAAAGATCTTTATAAATTGTAGCATTTTCCGGTATCGGATTAAACACATCAGCATAGTTTACCATGTTGTTTACCGCTTCCTTTAGTGAGGGAAAAGCCTGAATGCCGAAAGCAGTAATAATAGCAGCTCCTAAGCCTGAAGTTTCATGAGTTTTACCGCGTACCAACGGCATGTTAAATACATCTGCCATAATTTGACAAATCTCATCGCTTTGTGAGGCGCCTCCTGAAACGGTCAATTTATCAAATTTAAAATTTCCTCGTTTTTCAAGTCTTTGTTTTCCGTCGAGCAATCCGTAGGCAAGTCCTTCGATGACAGCACGATAGATGTGTTCTTTTTTGTGGACATCTCCAAAACCAATCATCGCTCCTTTGGCATTTTTTTCTCCTAAACCTGGCATCCAATAGGGTTGAACAATTAAGCCCATAGCTCCCGGAGGAGAATTGTGTAAGAGTGTGTTTAAAACTTCCTCAACAGGAATATTCTTTTTAGCAGCTTCTTGTGCTTCTTTTAAAGCAAATTCGTTTTTAAACCAACGAATCATCCAAAAACCACGAAAAATTTCCATCTCAGGATTCCAATGATTTGGGATTACAGAAGGATACGCAGGAAAATTTTTAATAGGTTCCATATATTCATCAGTAGTGGTTTGAGCAGTTGCGGTTGTTCCAAAACTCAAGCTGAGCATTTTGGAGTTCGTAACTCCCATTCCCAATGTTTCACAACCTTTGTCAGAACCACAGGCAATAACCGGAATTCCAACAGGAATGCCCGTTATTTCGCTAGCTTCTTTGGCTATAGTTCCAATTGTTTCACCAGGTTTAATCAAGTCAGGAAGTTTGTCCTTTTCAATTGGGAAAAGTTTTGAGCTTATTTCAAAAATTTCTTTCGTATTTGCCCATTTTTGTTTTTTGTAATCAAAAGGTACATATCCTATTTGTGATGCGATTGAATCGGTGAATTTATGGGTTAACTTATAATTTAAATAACCTGAAACTTGTACGTATTTATGTGTTTTATCCCAAATTTCGGGTTCATTTTGTCGAATCCAATTGCTGTGACCTTTACGTTCCATTTTTTTTAAAGTGGTATGGATTCCCATTATTTTAAAGAGTGATTTTAAAGCGAAATTAGGTTGGTATTCACTTTCAGCTGTTCGTTGGTCAAGCCATGTTAATGAGGGTCTTAGGATTTTCCCATCTTTATCTACATTTACCAGTGTATTTCGCAAAGTCGTAACGCCGACACCTTTGATTTTTTTAAAGTCCTCAGGGCTGCGCTTTTTTAGAGTATTTGTCGCTTTACATAAACTCTTCCAATAAATTGTAGCATTTTGCTCCGCCCAACCGGGCTTTTTACTGGTATAAGGAGTATAGAATATTTGTGCTTTATCAATTATATCCCCTTTTAAAGAAAAGAGAATTGCACGGGTGCTTTGTGTGCCACAGTCAATAGATAAAATCATTTTATAAAGTTAAAGGTCTCTTGCTT
>JAUVOS010000008.1 GCA_030599055.1 Lutibacter sp. | reverse complement strand
TATGTGTTGAGCAAAACACCCGGAAATACAGTGTCTAACCTTTCCTCATCAAGAGCTTTACGTGATATAACTAATAAACATGGTGGTTTATATACCGCAAGCGCTGTAGGAGAAGTAAACGTAGTAGATGAAATGAAAAATACCAAAGCTGTTATTGGAGGAGAAGGAAATGGAGGAATTATTTATCCAGCGTCACATTATGGACGAGACTCTTTAGTTGGTGTTGCCTTATTTTTATCACACCTAGCCCAAAGTAAAGTATCGTGTAAAGAATTACGAGCAACCTATCCTGCTTATTTTATGAATAAAAGTAAAATTCAATTGACCCCTGAAATTGATGTAACTAGTGTTTTAGAAAAAATGAACAAACGCTATAAAGATGAAGATATTACTACAATTGACGGTGTAAAGATTGATTTTAAAAACGAATGGGTACATTTACGTAAATCAAATACAGAACCAATTATCAGAATATATACCGAAAGCACTTCTCAGGAAAAGGCAGATGCTTTGGCTCAAAAAATTATGAAAGAGATTCAAGAAATTGCAGCAAACTAATTGAATTTATACGATGATCAAATTAGAAAAATATTTTCAAGAATTTAGAAATAAAATTATTGGCATAGGGCAAAGTTTTGAATCACCTTATGGAAAAAAAGAAATAATCTATACTGATTGGACGGCCAGTGCTCGACTTTACCGCCAAATCGAAGAACAGATACAAAAAGATTTTGGCCCATTTGTAGCCAACACACATACAGAAACCTCCTTTACAGGTTCTGTTATGACACATGCATATCACAAAGCAAGAGAAATCATCAAAAAACATGTAAATGCATATGATTCTGATGTATTGATAATGGAAGGCTCGGGCATGACGGGCGTCATTAATAAGTTTCAACGAATTCTAGGTTTGAAAATTCCTGATTTACTCAAAGACTATACACAAATACCGGATGCGCTTAGACCCGTAGTATTTATCTCTCATATGGAGCATCATTCAAACCAAACTTCGTGGTTAGAAACAATTGCCGATACTGTAGTGATTCCCTATGATGATACCGGATTAATAGATTATGATGCTATCCAAGTTTTATTTAATCAATATGCTAATCGTAGTCTTAAAATTGCATCTATTACAGCTGGTTCTAATGTAACAGGTATTCAAACAGATTACCATCGTATTGCTAAAATAGCGCATAAAAACAACGGATTGTGTTTTGTAGATTTTGCTTGTACAGCGCCTTATGTCAATATTGACATGCATCCTGATAACACTTCTTATTTGGATGCTATTTTCTTTTCTCCACATAAATTTTTAGGTGGTCCTGGTACTCAGGGAGTATTAATTTTTAATGAAAAATTATATAAGAATATTGTTCCCGACAATCCAGGTGGTGGAACGGTAACTTATACAAATCCTTGGGGTAAACATGATTATGTAAAAGATATTGAAGTTCGTGAAGACGGAGGAACTCCAGGATTTTTACAGACTTTTAGAACTGCTTTAGCAATTCAATTAAAAGAAAAAATGGGAGTCCCAAACATCCTTAAAAGAGAACACGAGCTCAATCAAATTGTATTTAAGAAGCTAGAGACCATTCCAAACCTACATCTTTTAGCTAAACAACACAAAGACCGTCTTGGAATTTTTTCTTTCTTCATAGACGATATTCATTTTAATTTAGTCGTAAAGCTTTTAAATGATCGTTTCGGAATTCAAACTCGTGGTGGTTGCTCTTGTGCCGGTACTTATGGCCATTTTTTGTTACATATCGACAACAAAACATCTTATGAAATAGAAGAAGAAATAAAAGAAGGAAAACTCTTACAACGTCCCGGATGGATTAGAATGTCTATACATCCAACAATGACGAATAAAGAGATTAATTTTGTTTGTGACAGTATAAAAGAAGTTGCTGAAAACCATCAAGAATGGGGAAAAGAGTATAATTACGATGTTGAAATTAATGATTTTGTGCACCACTCAAAGCCAAAAACAGCTCTAAATATGGTTGATAAGTGGTTTCGAATTTAAAAGAATATAAAAGAACAATCATCGAATAACTTTTTAGATTGATTAATTAGAATAGTCCTCCTTTAAAAAGGGGTTTTCTTACTAAAAAAAATGATTATTATCACTTATTATTCAAGGTTTTTTTATCTAAATTTGCAATCGTTATTTTATGATTTAAGTCAATAATGTAAGTGGCAGGTTTTATTCACCGAACTTTTAAGAAAAGGGGCGAAATAGCATGTACTCCAATTGAATTGATTTATGGTTTAATAAACTGCCCCGAGGCATAGCCACTGGTGTATTATGTTGAATCCAATTATTAATTTTGATTCAGAGCATCGGGGGAATTAAACCCTATTAGGCTATCGCTCTGCGATTAAATCTTTGAAATCTATAAAAAATAACAACTATTTAAAAATAAATAATATTAACTCTAAAGCATCGATATGAAAGTATGTATTCCTGTTGAAATAAACACGAATGAATTACGTGTTGCAGCAACACCCAAAACTGTTTTAAGACTAAAAAAACAGGGGTTTGATGTGTTTGTAGAGAAGGGAGCGGGCCTTAAGTCTAATTTCTCTGACGAATCTTTTGTTGAATCTGGAGCTCAAATTCTAGATACAGCTAAAGAAATTTATAAAATTGCCGATATCATTTTAAAGGTTCAAGCGCCAAATTCAAAAGAGATTAAAATGATGCATAAAGGTCAAGTAATGCTCAGTTACCTTTGGCCAGCACAAAATCCTGAATTACTAAAAGAATTATCCAAGAAAGGAGTAAACGCCATAGCAATGGACGCTATACCAAGGATTTCAAGAGCACAAAAAATGGACGTGCTTTCTTCCATGGCAAACATTGCGGGTTATAGAGCCGTTATTGAAAGTGCCAACTATTTTGGTCGCTTTTTAAACGGACAAATAACTGCTGCCGGAAAAGTTGACCCTGCTAAAGTTCTCGTTATTGGTGCCGGAGTCGCAGGTCTTGCTGCTATTGGAACAGCCAATTCACTCGGTGCTATCGTTAGAGCTTTTGATACGCGTATGGAAGTTGAAGAGCAAATACAAAGTATGGGTGCTCAATTCCTAAAAGTCGAAATCGAAGAAGATGGCGCTACGGACTCAGGATACTCTAAAGTGATGAGTAAAGAGTTTATCGAAGCAGAAATGACATTATTTAAAAAACAAGCCAAAGAAATTGATATTATTATTACTACAGCTCAAATACCCGGCAGAAAAGCACCGACTTTAATTCTTAAAGAACATGTGGCAGTAATGAAACCCGGTTCAGTAATTGTTGATTTGGCAGCTTCAACCGGAGGAAATTGTGAACTTACTGTTGACAATGAAGTTATCACAACTGATAATGGAGTGATAATAGTTGGGAAACTAAGTCAATTACCATCACAAGCAAGTCAGCTATATGGAAATAACTTATGTCATTTATTAGATGATATGGGCAAAAATGAAAATTTTGCAATTGATATGGAAGATGATGTCGTATCAAGAGCCATGGTTACTTATAATGGAAAAATCAACTGGCCACCGGAGCCACTTCCTGTGAGTCCTCAAAAGCCAAAAGAAGAAATAAAAGAAATTGTTGATGACAAACCAACCCCTGAAGAAATTACTAAGAAAAAAGCAAAATCAACACTAATTAGTTTAATAGTAATTGGAGTTTTCTTATTTCTTTTAGGTAAAGTAGCTCCTTCTGATTTTATGGGTCATTTTACGGTATTTGTGTTGTCAATCTTTATTGGTTGGCAAGTAGTTTGGAATGTATCTCATGCATTGCACACACCACTTATGGCTGTTACGAATGCTATTAGTGGAATTATTGTTATTGGAGGTTTACTACAAACTCAGGATAATCTATCCAGCCCTATGACAATAATAGCTTTTGTTGCTATTCTTGTCGCAAGTATAAATATTGTCGGTGGTTTTTTTGTAACACATCGTATGTTAAAAATGTTTAAAAAATAAATTATGATTTCAGTACAAATACAAACAGCTGCTTATTTATTTGCAAGTATTCTTTTTATACTTAGTTTGGGAGGTTTATCATCTCAAGAATCGGCAAAACGAGGTGTTTTATATGGTATGGTAGGAATGGCTATTGCCATTTTATCAACAGTTTTAGGTAAAGATGTACAAGGTTATACCTATATTATAATTGCTGTTGCAATAGCCTCATTAATTGGAATAATTGTAGCCAGAAAAGTAGAGATGACTTCCATGCCGCAATTGGTAGCTATACTACATAGTTTTGTTGGATTAGCTGCGGTTCTTGTTGGTTTTGGATCATACTTAGATCCTCATACGCAAACTTTGCAAGGTTCTGAACACAGCATACATTTAATAGAAGTCTTTATTGGCGTTTTTATCGGGGCAATCACTTTTACAGGATCCATTATAGCTTGGGGTAAACTCGACGGCAAGATACGTAGTAAACCATTGGTTTATCCGGGAAGACATGTTGTAAATATCACCTTGGTAGTTATTTCTATTGTTCTAGGCGTTCTCTTTACAATGGCACATGGAACAGATGGAATGATATATTTATATATAATGACTGCCATTGCATCCTTTATTGGAGTAATGCTCGTGATGGCAATTGGAGGAGCTGATATGCCGGTCGTTGTTTCTATGCTTAACTCCTATTCAGGTTGGGCAGCCGCAGCCGCAGGTTTTATGTTAGGAAATGATCTCTTAATTGTTACCGGTGCTTTAGTAGGAAGTTCAGGTGCTATATTATCTATTATCATGTGTGAAGCTATGAATCGGTCCTTCCTTTCTGTTATTTTTGGTGGTTTTGGGGCGACTCCTATAACAAGTAACGATGAAGAAATTGAAGGAGAAGTTACTTCAACCACTCATGAAGAAGTTGGTGAATTGTTGAAAGAAGCAAATAATATATTAATCGTTCCAGGTTATGGAATGGCGGTTGCCAAAGCACAATATCCGGTTTATGATTTAGTTGAGATGCTACAAAAAGAAGGTAAAAAAGTAACATTTGGAATTCATCCTGTTGCAGGTAGATTGCCGGGGCACATGAATGTGTTACTAGCCGAAGCAAATGTTTCCTATGATATTGTTTTGGAAATGGAAGAAGTAAATGACGATATGGCTGAGACGGATGTCGTTTTGGTTATCGGAGCTAATGATATTGTAAACCCTGGAGCTATAACCGACGCATCAAGTCCGATTTATGGAATGCCAGTTATTAAAGTCTGGGAGGCTAGAAAAGTTATCGTTATGAAACGCTCTATGGCAACAGGTTATGCCGGTGTACAAAACCCACTATTCTTTAAAGACAATGCTGATATGCTATATGGAGATGCAAAAGATAGTGTTGATAAGATAAATATGGCTTTAAAGTCATAGTTGTAAAAACAACCTAAATTATAAAAAACACCCAATTGGTTTATTCAAGACCTGTTGGGTGTTTTTTTTGGTTTATTTTACGCTACAATTAAAACAAGAAACGTAACTATTCACCCGTAAGAGTTTTTAAAAATGTATTTCACGCAAAGGCGCAAAGACGCTAAGCAGGGTTTTTTACTCTTGTTTTTTACAAATATAAAGGCAGACAAGAACATAAAGTTTTATGAATGGTTTGCATTCATCTTTGTATCTCTTGATACCATTTTCTAAAAAAAGGAAAAAGATTACGTATTTCTTTGCGTCTTTGCGTCTTTGCGCGAGACAAACATGGCTGAGTAGTTACCAAGAAACTCATATAATTCTTAAGAGACTAAAGCTTCGTATCTATATTATCTTGTATCACAGATTTCTCATTTGATGTCAAGTCTTTTACTTCAGACGAATTATCTTTAATTTTTTGATCAATGATTTTGGTTACAATAACATTCTGTTCATCATAAACTCGGCAACTTTTGCACATCATAAGATGAAAACCTAGTCTTATCCGTTCCCAAAATGTAGCTTCTACATACTGATTCTTATCACTAATTGTAGTAGCTTCATCACATGAAATCATAAATTTGCTCATTGCAGTATTCTATTATTTGTTAAACCAATTCTCTTCTAAGCATTGTCGTAGTTGCATTCTAGCCCTGTGTATTATCACCCATAAATTAGACGTTGAAATTTCTAATTCCTTACAAATTTCATCTGTTTGAATATTTTGGAGTGTTCTCATCTTAAAGATTATAGCATATCTATCGGGCAAATAATCAATGCACAAATCAATTATCTTTCTTAGTTCATCGTTTTCTATGGTACTATCCGCTTCATTTCTCCAATTTTGCGGAACACACTCTTCAATCCATTTTCCTTTTTTATCCCCTTCTTCATAAAAACTCATATAAACTTCTGCTTTTCCCTTTTTTGAGTTTATTTTCCGATAATAGTCAATAATTTTTCTTTTTAAAATAGCCGTTAACCAAGTCCGTTCATTTGATTTTCCTTGAAAATTAGAAGCAGCTTGTAATGCCGAAAAAAAAGTTTCTTGCACCAAATCTTTGGCCATTTCACGATCACTAATACGACTATGAGTATAGTGAAAAAGATAATCACCATGTAAATCAACCCACTTTTCAGGTTGCAAATTATGTTTTGTACTAGCCATATTTAAGCTACTCTTGTAAGTTTTGATTAAGTTTACAGTCTAAATGAGTGAGAACAAATTTATGAAAAATATACAAGATAAAGTAATTCCTCAATCCATTAAGGAATTCACCACAGGTCAAGTTTCTAGAAGAAATTTTATAAGAAGTTCATTAGCACTCGGTGCATTATCACAAATGACACTTTTGCAAAGTTGTATTAATAATAAATCGGATTATTCCACCGTACTAAATAAAAAACAGCTTACCATTGCAATTGCCGTACAAAATATTCTTTTTCCAAAAGATGAAAATAGCCCAGGTGCACTAGATTTTAATGCCGATAAATATTTACTTTGGGTCCTCTCAGACGAACGTATTGACCCTGAAGAAAATCAATATGTTATTAACGGACTAAAATGGCTTGATGAAACAGCAGAGGAGGAAAAAAACACTCATTTTTTAAAATTATCAAAAAGAGAACAAGTACAACTAGTTCATACTATTTCAAAAACAAATTGGGGAGAGAACTGGCTATCGGTGGTGCTTACATTGATTTTTGAAGCCATGATTTCTGATCCAATTTATGGTTTTAATACAAATGAAATTGGCAGAAAATGGTTGAAACATGATGCAGGATATCCGAGACCAACTAAGGAAACAAGGTACGATGAAATATTTAAAACAGTACAACAAAATAACTAATGATCAAAGAAACAAGAAACGAGAAACAAAAAATAAAAACCAATTCATACGACATCTGTATAGTTGGTAGTGGCGCCGGAGCAGGTCCAGTAGCTTATGAACTCTCAAAAGCCGGTTACAAAGTGGTGGTTTTAGAAAAAGGTCCTTGGTTTAAAACTAAAGATTTCACTAAAGATGAGATTACAGCAGTAAGACGAAGTGTTTATACACCAAATCTTAAAGACGAACCTCAAGTTTTGGAAACTAAAAACAGCAATGGAGAATGGGAAGCAAAATCGAACTACAAAACAGGAAAAGATTTTTGGAATGGAAGTTTAGTTGGTGGATCCTCCAATTTTATGAGTGGTTACTTCCACAGAATGAAACCCGATGATTTCAGATTATTATCAAAATATGGTGCGATTAAAGGGGCAAATACTGTTGATTGGCCTATATCCTATAAAGAACTAGAACCCTACTACGCAAAGGTTGAAAAAGTAGTTGGCGTATCCGGAAAAGTAATTAATCACAAATTCCAAGAAGAACGTTCTACCAAAGATTTCCCCTACCCGCCATTAGCAGAAAATGTCATCTCAAGATGGATTGACATAGCAGCGGACAAATTAGGCTACACTATTGCACCCATACCACGAGCTATTTTATCAAAACCTAAAAAAGACAGAAGTTCATGCGTTTATTCTAATTATTGTGGAAGTTATGGATGCGCCTCTGATGCTAAAGGAAGTTCAAGAGCCGCTTTGCTCAATAAAGCGTTAAAAACGGGTAATCTTAAAATTCTAGCTAATTCTAAAGTGTATCATTTAGAAACAAACGGAAAGGGGAAAATACGTAAGGCTTATTATTATGATTCTGACAAAAATATACAAGTAATTGAAGCCAAAATATTTGTTATAGCTGCTCAAGCTATAGAAACTTCACGTCTATTATTATTGAGCAAAAACAAAGATTTTCCAAATGGGCTCGCTAACAATAATGGACAGGTAGGTAAAAACCTCATATTTTCTGCAGGTGGTACAGGATCTGGGCAGTTTTTTTACGAGGATCTTACAAAACAAGAAGTCAAGGAATTGAAAATTCCAGGGGTTTTTGTAAATCGTTCCATACATCATTGGTACGAAATTGATGACGAAAAATTTAATGGAAAAGCGAAAGGCGGAACAGTAGATTTCCTCTTTGAACACGCCAATGCTACTTCAAAAGCTATTCGGCAAAAATGGGATGATTCGGGTAATTTGGTCTTTGGTCCTGCTTTAAAAAAGAAGCTAAAAGACTATTTTACCAAACAACGCAGACTTAAATTTGAAGTATTTGCAGATTGGTTGCCCACTGATGATTGCTTTATCACCTTAGACCCAAAAGTAAAAGACAAATGGGGTGACCAAGTAGCTCGTATCCGATTAGGTTATCACAAACACGACCTCAAAGTAGGTAATTATCTTGCGAAAAAAGCAGAGGATTTACTTCAAGAAATGGGTGCGAAAAACATCAATTCAAGTATTTCGGGAGGCGCCCCACCTAACCTTGTTGTAGGAGGCTGTCGTTTTGGAAACGATCCTAAAAAATCTGTTTTAGATAAGAATTGTAAATCTCACGAAGTAGAAAACCTGTATATAACCGATGGTAGTTTTATTCCTACCGGTGGAAGTGTAACCTACACTTGGACTATTTATGCCAACTCTTTCCGAGTAGCTGAAGTACTTATAAAACAGATAAAATTAAAAACTAATATGAGTTCTGGTAAAACGATATAAATCTGAATTGTACTAACTTTTAACCCGATAGTTATCGGATTCGGACTTCTGGCTTCTAACTTTAATTCTATTTACTCTTTTCAACAATATCTTGCATCACATCATAAGCATGATTAATTGCCATAGCTATAGAGCCTCCTCTATCATAAATAATATCGCCAGCTAAATACAGACCTTTTACACTTGTTTCGAATTTATCATTATATATTGGTCTTTTTTTCTCATCTAACTCAATATTTGACTTCTGCAGAAAATCTACCGGAGTGGTACCACCAATAGCATAAATTATTCGGTCATAGACTGTTGAAAAGCCATTTTTATAATTCACTTTAACGCCACTTTCATGTCCTTCAATAGATTCTATATCTGCATTATAACGAATTCGTAAACGTTCTTCTTGATCATAGCGAATGACCATTTCTTCGTTAATATCATTCGCATCGACAAATTTCTCTTCCCTAATCGACAAAGTAACATCATTTTCAGTGGTTAGTTGACAAGCATATTCTACTCCGGAATCGCCACCACCTACTACTAATATTTTTTCTTTCCCTCTACAATCATAGGGATTGTGGTTGATAATTTTCCGAATGGAACCAGGAATTGGATAAGAAGGCTTGTTAGGCCTACCCATTCTACCGATACTTACAATTACATTTTTGGCAAAATAATCTCCTTTTCGTGTGACAACTTTAAAAGTATCGCCCTCTTTTAATACGCGATCTACTTCCGTATTATAAAGTGTATTAATAATTTCATTATCAAGAATTGTTTCAAAGTGATCTAAGGTGCTTTCTTTTGTCCCATCGAAAAAATCGACATTTCCTACTAAAGTGATTTCTTGCTTTTTATAGATTTTATCTACTCTTTTAGAATCTTTATAATACATCCTTATGGTTTGTGAATGATTCTCTCCTTTTTCTATAAGTAGAATATTTTTAATTTTAAATATGTAAGCTTCTACCGCAGAAGCTATACCACCTGGTCCTCCTCCAACTATTATTATATCGTATATCATTGAAAATTGTTTAAAAAAAATCTTATATCAGGCTGCAAATATAATCTTTTTAAAAATTGAAAAGAAAAAAATGTTCCTAATTTGTCTTATACGTAAAACACCAATTGTCGGGGATTATTCAACACTAAAATTGGCAAAAACAACAAGAAAGTTCATAGCATTTTATAAAAATTTCAAAAAAAATGTAAGTAAAAAGAAAAGTCACGTCTAATTAAGCAAATCAAAAACAATTTAACCATGAATTTAAAAGAACGATACACTTGCATGTTTGATAGCTTATCAAATTTAAAAAGCTTACCTCTCTTATTATTACGACTCATTTTAGCCTATGGATTTTTTAATCCTGCGAAAATGAAAGTCGGTAACATTGAGGGAATAATCAGTTGGTTTGAAAGCATCAACATTCCATTTCCTGCGCTGAATGCTTATTTAGCAACAGGAACAGAAGTGCTAGGAGTTATCCTATTAACACTAGGACTTGGAACACGCTTTATTTCAATACCTCTAATCGTAACTATGATCGTGGCAATCTTAACTGTACACTTAGGAAACGGTTTTGAAGCCGGATCAAACGGTTTTGAAATACCTTTATATTATATGATTATGCTATTTACCCTATTAGTTTATGGTAGCGGTAAATTTAGTATAGACCATCTTTTAAAAAACAAAAAATAACAAATTATTAATCAATTAAATTTAAACTTTACTCATTATGAAAACAAAACAATTATTTAAAAATCTTGCAGTACTACTCGTTTTAACTATTGGAATGTTTGCAATCTATTCTTTTACAACAAAAACTATTGACACAGACGAATTAGCATTCTACGATCAATCTTTTTATCAAGATATCGAAAGCAATAGTTTTTCTTATGCTACTACTTCAGGCGAAGGGAAATGTGGAGACGGAAAATGTGGTGATGACAAAAAAGCTAAAGAAGCTAAAGATAGCAAATGTGGAGATGATAAAAAAGTAAAAGAAGCCAAAGACAGTAAATGCGGTGATGATAAAAAAGCGAAAGAAGCTAAAGACAGTAAATGCGGCGATGGCAAATGTGGTGACGATAAAAAAGCTAAAGAAGCTAAAGACGGAAAATGTGGAGATGACAAAAAAGAAGCTAAAAAAGCAGATGAAGGAAAAGATGCCAAATGTGGATAAATTAATAGATATTACTGATAAAAGTCGAATATTAATTTGTTCGGCTTTTTCGTTTTGTGGTAAGACAATATTATCTTACTTCAAATTCAAGTTTTATTCGCGGGGCGAAAGCCCAATTGGTTTAATACCCCAACCCTTTGGGTCGGTATAGCATGGTTTGCAAAGCAAACTCATTTTAATACTCCGATGGTTCTATCTCGGAGCAGTTTATTTTACCAACTTATAAGTCTGTCTGGCAATTTCCATTTCTTCATCGGTTGGAATCACCAATACTTTTACTTTTGATTCTGTTGTTTGTATGGCTCTTTTCTTTTTTGAACGAATAGCATTCTTCTCTATATCTAGGTGTATTCCCAAATAGTCCATATTGGTACAAATCATCTTTCGCATTATATCTGAATTTTCACCTACGCCACCCGTAAAAACTAGCGCATCTAGTCCATTCAATGCAGCAGCATAAGCTCCTATATATTTTTTGATACGATACGCATTCATCGCCAAAGCAAGTTGTGGCATTTTTTCACCTCTTTCAGCGGCTTCTTCTATATCACGCATATCGCTCATACCTGTCAAGCCGAGCATACCACTTTGTTTTTGTAAAAGATTTGTGATCTCCTCTGAAGTATAGCCTAAATGTTGTTCTAAAAACAGCACAACAGATTGGTCTAAATCACCACTACGTGTTCCCATAATAAGACCATTCATAGTACCAAAACTGAGGCTCGTATCAATACTTTTTCCATTTTTAATGGCTGCCATACTACAACCATTACCAAGATGTATGCTAATAATATTTGATTCTTTTTTCTTAATTATTTGAATGGCTTTTCGAGAGACGTACTGATGACTGGCACCGTGAAAACCATAAACTCTAATATTTTCTTTATCGTAAAACTTGTTTGGAATTGCAAAACGATGGGCAACTTCGGGGATGGTTTGATGAAATGCTGTATCAAAAACAGCCACTTGTTTGGCTTTGGGAAATACTTTTTCGGCTACTTCAATTCCCATTAAATTCGGTGGATTGTGTAAAGGAGCAATCGAAAATAAAGAGCGAATGGCTCTTTTTACGTCTCTATCAATTAAAGTTGTTTTGGAAAAAGCAGAACCTCCGTGCACCACTCTATGACCTACAGCTACAATTTCATCTGCGTTTTTTAACACCCCTTTTATAGGATCTAATAACATATTAGCAATTTTTTCTAAACCAACTTCATGATTTGGAATATGTATAATATCATCAAAATCGTGTAAATCGGATTTAAAATGTACTACTGATTTTGCCAAGCCAATACGTTCTACCAAACCTTTACAGAGTACTTTTTTTTCGGGTAAAGCAATCAATTGGTACTTTATAGAAGAGCTGCCGGAGTTTGTTACGAGTATTTTCATTTTTATTTTTTAAATATTATATATCTAAAGTCCCTCCGCCTGTATAGCAGTAATAATTACCGTATTAAAAATATCATCAACGGTACAACCACGACTTAAATCATTTACGGGTTTGTTTAAACCTTGTAGCATGGGTCCGATGGCTAGAGCACCTGTTTCTCTTTGTACCGCTTTATAGGTGTTATTTCCTGTATTTAAGTCTGGGAAGATAAGGACGCTTGCCTGTCCGGCAACCTGTGAACCTGGTAATTTACTTTTTCCAATTAATGGATCAACTGCTGCATCGTATTGTATCGGACCTTCGATCGTTATATCAGGACGTTTTTTCTTTACAATTTTTGTAGCTTCTCGTACGTGCTCAACATCTTCGCCAATACCTGATGAACCTGAAGAATAAGATAACATCGCCACTTTTGGTTCAATGCCAAAGGCTTTGGTGGAGTCAGCAGAGGATATGGCTATTTCTGCTAATTGCTCGGCTGTTGGGTTCGGATTAATAGCACAATCACCAAAAACAGCTACACGATCATCTAAACACATAAAGAAAATTGAAGAGACTACAGATACGCCCGGCCTTGTTTTTATAAATTGTAAAGCAGGTAAAATAGTATGTTGCGTAGTATGTGCTGCACCAGAAACCATACCATCTGCATGCCCTTTATAAACCATCATCGTGCCAAAATAAGAAACGTCTTTCATCTTATCTTCTGCTACTGTCATGTCCATTTTTTTGTGCTTACGCAATTCGTACAAGGTCTTTACATAATCTTTAAAGTTCGAGGATTCTGCTGGATTGATGAGTGTAATATTCTTAAAACCAGACTCTATTCCTAATAATTCAATTCGCTTCGTAATCTTTTTTATGTTTCCTAACACGGTTA
Organism: Lutibacter sp.; assembly: GCA_030599055.1. GTDB lineage: Bacteria > Bacteroidota > Bacteroidia > Flavobacteriales > Flavobacteriaceae > DQTL01. The sequence goes on along the minus strand of JAUVOS010000008.1, from coordinate 8,492 downwards.
AATCTACAATTCCTTGACTCGCTAAACGTGCTGCTGCTTTTAAAATTCTTTCATCATTTCCTTCTGGTAATACAATATGCTTTTTGTGTTCCTGAGCACGTTTGAGTAAATTGTATTGGAACATACGTGGTGTAATACCAGATGTTTTAAATGTAATTAATGCATTTGAAAGTTCATAATCAGCAACATATTTATCAAAAGTTCGTATTGATAACGAAATCTTTTGTTTGTTTTCAGCATAAATCTGAGAACGTATCTTGCCGACAGCTTTGGTAACCGGATAGGTGTCTTCCGGAACAGATAAAATGGGTATTTTACGAGACAAACCCTCTATTAATTCAATAATTGGTTGTTCAGGTTTTATTCCTCCTGACAACACAATGCCGGCAACTGTGGGATAATTATAGGAGATATTAGCTTGTAAGGCACCTAAAATCAAATCAGATCTATCACCGGGCGTGACGATTAATGTGTCTTCTTTTAACCTCGGTAAATAATTCTGTAAACGCATAGCGCCAACGATATAATGAGCAACTTGATTATTTAATTCATCTCCTTGTCCAAATAAAACTTCTGCATTTAGCTTTTTTATAACTTCATTAATCGTAGGATTTGCTAAAAATTGGATTCTTGGTATGGCATGAACTGACACATTTTTAGGAAGATTGTGATACAATTCATCTTGAACCAATTCTAAATTTTTAGCGTGTACTTTATTGGCTATTACCGCTAAGACTTTTACATCATTATCTTCAAATAAATGATAGGCCGATAATAAGTTATTGATAAATTCCTTCATCGTCTTTCCCGATCCACTTTCAATAATAATAACGGGAATTCCTAAATTTTTTGCAATATCTGTATTGATTTCCAGCTCAGTTGCGGTTCCTTCTCCTGAAAAGTCGGTACCTTCTATTAAAACAAAGTCAAACTTTTCTTCAATAGCTTTATACTTCTCAATAATTACATCAAAGACCTCATCAATCTTATTGTCATTCATCTTCTCAAGCACTTCGCTTTTTGTAAAAGCATAGGCTTCATCATAACTGATATCTAACTTAAAGTGAGAAATGGCGGTATTGATATGATTGTCAATTTCTCCTTCTTTAAGATCACTAATTATCGGTTTAAAATAACCTACTTTTGCTAGGGTTCCGAGAAGCATTCGCATCAAACCTAAAGTTACGATAGATTTTCCGCTACTTTTCTCCATTGTTGCTATATATACTGCCTTACTCATGATTTTATTTTTAGTAGGCAAAGGTACGTATAAAAGTGTTTTTACAAGAATAAATAACAGATTATTGATTGAGAAAAAATAATTATTTTTTGTTCAAATCTTTTTTGTAGAAATCACAAATTATTTATATTTTTAAATGAAAAAATAAGTAATTCTAAAACTTTCAAGAAAATTTTTATACAAAATGCGATTTATACTGACCGTCTTTTTAAATATTTATAAAAGAAGTAGTTAGTGTTAAATGGATGAGTAGCAATTATGTTACTTTTTTTTAATTAATTCGCTTAATAATTTACGAGCTCTTAAAAGTTTTACTTTAATATTGTTGAGTGATTCTCCTAATTCTTCAGCGATCTCTTTATAAGAATACTCTTGAAAATAACGCAAGTTAATGACTTCTCTATAATGGGGTTTTAATAGCTTGATATACTGAAGTAATTCTGCCAAGTGTTGCTCTTGTATCAATTTATCTTCGGGAGAAGGAGTTAAGTCTGCTATTTTCATAATCTTATCCTTTTCAATATCAACAGGTTTAATATACTTTTTTTGAGATCGCAAATAATCAATAAATAAATTATTCGAAATCGCTAACAACCAATTTTTAAAAGCATATTTAGGCTTGTATTGTTCAATTTTATCAAAAGCTTTGGAAAAGGTTTTTATGGTCAGCTCTTCTGCTTCATAATCATTTTGACATTTCGAATTTAAAAAACGATAAATATCACCCCAATAATGATTTAATAAATACCTATAGGCAGATTGATTGCCATTTTTAGCTTTCGCAATTATATCTTGGATTTTTTCTTTTGACATGTAGTCTATTTTACCATTCCTTTGGCTTTTCCCATAAATTAGTGATAAAGATACGCATTTGCATAGTAATCAAGAATAGTTCCAAAAAAGGAGCATACAAAATTAAATCACTTTCCTTTAATCTCTTGGTTGTGGGAATAAAACTGATATAAAAGAATAGAAATCGAATACCAGCTATTAGTAAAATAGCTTTTGGATTACTATATATAAAAAGAAGTAAGAAAAACAAAGCATAAAACAAAACTTGTGAAATATAAAACAAGCCTAACAAAAATTGATGTATCATTTTATAAGATGTCGCAGTTGTTAGATGCCTTCTTTTTTGTTGCATCCATGCTATTAGATTCGTCTTGGGTTCAGATAACGTATGTGAATCTAATTGCCAATTTAAAGCGACATTTGAACAAGTGCTTGCTTGCTTGACCAATAAATCATCATCCCCAGATTTAATATCTTGATGACTTGTAAATCCGTTTGCTTTTTTAAATAAGGTTTTTGTGTAGCTGATATTTCTACCAACCCCCATATAAGGCATACCGACTACTGCATACGAAAAATATTGCCACGCTGTCATTAGAGTTTCATATCGAATTAATTTATTCAAGCATCCTTTCTTTTTAATATAACCGCCATAACCTAAAACTAATTGTTTTTTATCAGTAAAATGAGCCGACATATTGGTGATCCAATGTTTTGTTCTAGGAACACAATCAGCATCGGTAAAAAGCAGGTGTTCGTATTTGGCTTTTTGAATAGCTTGTGTCAGCGCATTTTTTTTACTACCCGAATAAGTGCTGGTTTTGGGAATATGTATTATTTGTAAATTTTGAAACTGATTTGAATAGGCCTGCATTACTACAAGAGTAGCATCTGTTGAAGCATCATCTACTAGAACAATTTCAAATTTAGGGTAGCTTTGTTCAAAAATGGTCGATAAATTTTTTTTGAGATTTTTCTCTTCATTTTTACACGCAATTATTATAGAAACTGGTGGTTTTCTAAGTGAAACACGCTGTTTTTTTGCAAAAGAAAATCTAGAAAAAAGCAGTCCGTAGTAACCAACTTGAATAACTACTACGACAAGAAAAAGTATAAATAAAATTGAGAACAAAGTGTTAACCTACTTTTTTTACAGAGATAACCGATGGAGCATCAAAATACTCCTTTTTATGGTTGTGATTATGCGTATGATCAGAATCATTTTCACAAGCACCACTTCCACCACATGCACAACCAATTCCTTCGGCTTTTAAACGAGGATTCTGACTCGAACATGTTCCGGCAAATTCTCCATCTTTTTTTGCCCATATTTTAATAGCAATTCCTGCAAAACCAATACCTAATAGTACTGCTGATATTAATATAAGTTTGAACATATATCTAAATTTTGTGCAAAGGTAATATTTAATTCAGAATTACGAATGCAGAATTACGAATTACAAAAAAACTCCAAAGAATTAACATCGTTTATTGATGCTGATTTTTTGGAGTTTTTTAAATTATTATAATAGACTAGAGTGAAGCGGCGTACACCAATAACTCTACAATCTTAGTTGCATAACCATATTCGTTATCATACCAAGATATGATTTTAAAGAATTTGTCGTTCAATTCTAATCCAGCACCTGCATCAAAAATTGAAGAATTTGTTTCACCTATAAAATCTGCAGATACTACTTCATCTTCTGTGTAGGCTAAAATTCCTTTTAACGATCCATTAGCTGCTTCTTTCATCTTCATTTTAATTTCTTCGTAACTAGTTGCATTTTTCAACTTTACAGTTAAATCTACGATAGAAACATCTGCGGCAGGAACACGCATTGCCATACCCGTCAATTTCCCTTCTAATTCTGGGATAACTTTACCAACTGCTTTTGCTGCACCTGTTGTTGTTGGAATAATATTTCCAAAAACCGTACGGCCACGTCTCCAATTTCCGGAAGGAGCATCAACTGCTTTCTGACCTGAAGTTGCTGCATGAATTGTTGTCATCAAACCTTCTTCAATGCCAAAATTATCATTTAATACTTTGGCAATTGGTGCCAAACAGTTTGTCGTACAAGAGGCATTTGAAAAAATTTCAGTATCCTTTTTTAACTCTTTGTGATTTACGCCCACAACATACATAGGAACATCATCTTTTGGTGGAGCCGAAAGAATTACTTTTTTTGCACCTGCTTTGATGTGCTTCCCTGCTGATTCTTTTGTCAAGAAAAAACCGGTTGCTTCAATAATGTATTCAGCGCCAACTTCACCCCAATTAATATTTTCGGGATCGCGTTCGGCTGTTATTCTAACATCCATCCCATTTACAATCAACATACCGTCTTTAACACTAACATCTCCATCAAAACGACCGTGTACTGAATCATATTTCAATAGATATGCTAGGTATTCTACATCTAACAAATCGTTAATAGCTACTACATCAATATTTCTTTTGATGGCTTCACGAAAGGCAAGTCGTCCAATACGACCAAACCCATTAATTCCTAATTTTATCATATTAATATATTTATTTGGTTTTAATTTATTTCACTTCTAACTTCTAATCTCTATAGCTAAATAGACATAATATCAGACACTCGAATTAGTTCTTCATTTACTTTATGATGTCCTTTGATTGCTTTTTCTAAATCGGTTACTCCAATTATGTTGTTATTGATATTTACCATCAAATTTGATTTCCCATCTAATAATAATTCAATAGCTTTTAATCCCATTCTGCTCGCTAGGACTCGATCAAAACATGAAGGAGAACCACCGCGTTGCATGTGTCCTAATACAGAAACACGCACTTCATATTCCGGCAAGTTATCCTCGACATAATGTGCTAATTCAAAAACATTATCGCCAGTTCGATCTCCCTCGGCTACTAGAACAATACTCGATGACTTACCCGAACGCTTACTTCGTTTTAAAGATTCCAACATTCTTTCTAAGCCTAAATCTTCTTCGGGTATCAATATTTCTTCTGCTCCGGCTCCTATTCCGGCATTTAAAGCAATAAATCCAGCATCTCGGCCCATTACTTCTACAAAAAATAGGCGATTATGAGAACTGGCGGTATCTCGAATTTTATCAACCACTTCTACGACAGTATTTAAAGCCGTATCATAACCAACCGTATATGTCGTTCCGTGTATATCATTGTCAATCGTACCCGGGATTCCAATTAAAGGAAAACCAAACTCTTTATTAAAAATCATACCTCCCGTAAAAGTACCATCACCACCAATCAATACAACGGCATCAATCTCTGCCTTTACAAGTTGTTCGTAGGCTTTTTTACGTCCTTCTTTCGTTCTAAATTCACTAGAACGAGCTGATTTTAGTATGGTGCCTCCTTTGTTGATAATACTACTTACACTTCGTGCATCAAGTTCGATAAAATCACCTTCTATCATACCCTGATAACCCCGATAAATGCCAATACAGTCAATTCTATAATGTGTACAAGATCGCACTACTGATCGTATCGCAGCATTCATCCCCGGGGCATCTCCTCCGGACGTCATTACTCCTATTTTTTTTATCTTTTTTGGCATTCGTTAGTTTTGGACTGGCAAAAATAATACTATTATTTTATTTTTACTCAATAAATACACACTTTTATACGAAAACGTTTTCGTTCTAATTACTTGATTTAATGTTTATTTTGAATATTTTCGTCCTTTCCATGTATATTTTGTAAACACACCAAAAATAAGTACACTTGTGGAGAATAAAGGATATAGAATACTACTCAACAACCAGGCTGTAGTATCTAATTTTTGATGAATAACACTTGATAGTATTTTTATTAAAATACTATCGACAAGTACTTTTGTTAAAAACAAAACGGCAAATAATATTGTCCATGATTTATTTACAAACATCATAACGAACAAGATAAGCAATAGAAAGTTCATCGTAAAAACAACCAAACCTACAAGTTTAACATGCTTGTTGGAAATACTACTCGTTTTTATAGCCCAACGTATGCGCTGCTGGTATAAATTACGCCATGTTGAAAGACTTTTTGTTAGGACTGAGGCACCACCAAAGACATTCATATAAGAAACCTGATTTGGATAGGCTTTTTTAATCTTGTGTAATAAGAAAACATCATCGCCACTAGCTATGTGTTCGTTGCCTTGAAAAGCATTTACTTTATAAAAAGCTTTCTTGTTATAAGCCAAATTTGCACCGCTACACATTAAAGGTTTGTTCCAACCAAAACTTCCTATTGTTGCTCCTGTAAGACTCATCCAATCGGCTAATTGAAATTGATGTAAAAAACCTTTTTTAGACTCGTATTTTACTAAACCTGCCACAAATATGGGTTTATGCGCTACAATAAATGCATTGTATGCTTCTAGCCAATTTTCGGGTACTTGGCAATCAGCATCCGTAGTGATAATCCAATCAAAATTACTTTGTCGTATAGCTGTGTTAATCGCATCCTTCTTGGGTGAAATGCTCTTTCGTTTATTGTTGAGCAATTGTATATTTATCTCAGGATATTTTTCTATAAATTTTCTAACAATTGCTACGGAACCATCAGATGAAGCATCGTTTACAAGCAAAATTTCAAAAAAGTTATTTGGATATGCTAACCTACTTAAACTCGTTACTAAATTCGGTAAATTTTCAACCTCATCACGAAAAGCTATAATTATTGAAAAAGAAAGCTTTGGCGTAGTATTTTTATATTGAAATTGTGAAGTACGGTTGATTCCAAAATACAACCACCCTATTAAAGCTACGTATAATAGCGTGCTGACAATTGAAATAAAAACCCAAAATTCAAACATTTTATCTAAGTAATTTATTACAAAAGATATTTATGCAAACTTAGTTTTAATATTTGGTTTATAAGACAAGACAAAGTAACTACCTAGAATAGCCGGCAGGACAAAGTTAAAAAACCACATCAAAGTGCTTACGAGCATTATTATCATTTCGTTAGTCCCTAGAAATGAGAATAAATAAATGGCAACACTTCCTTTGATCACAAAATCAAACACACTAATAATAGGTAATAAAGTCGCCAAAAAATACATTGTAAAAATCAATAACATTGCTGTTTGATAAGGTATTTCTACTCCAAAAACCAATAATAAAAAATAAAATTGATGTGAGAAAATTGTATATCTTAAAAAAGAAAACAAAATCACTTTATACTTAATGCCTTTACTCAGTTTTTTAAAAAAGGAAATCGCTTTTTGATAAGAACCTCCTTTTCTGTACGACAATACTTTATTTCCGGCAAAAAGTGACACTATTAAAAATGCAATTACATAGCCAATTCTTCGAATTTTATGTGGATGAATTTCAATATCAAAACTCTTTATAAAAAACACCAAGCCAATCACACCAAGAAGCAATGTAAAAAATAGCTGAGCTGCGTTTCCAATAAAGTTTAGTAAAATTATTTTTTTTCGGAATGATTTAGGATAATATAATGCTTTACCAACATATTCGCCTGTTTTAAAAGGGGTAATAAGTGAAATGGTGTGCGAACTTAAACTTTCTTTAAGGGCTTCTACATAACTAGTTTTTCGCACAACACCTGCCAAAACTTGCCACTTAGCAATTTCTAACAGCCAATTTATCAACGTCATTCCTACTAAAACTACGAGAATCCACGTATCTTTAAATAGATGTTCTTTTAGTAAAACAAATACTTCTTCCTTTGGAAATTTGCCATTAACCGCAGTATGTTGATAGATGAAATATCCTGCACCAATAACAATACTCATCTTAATTATCAAAAACCATATTTGTTTATATCGTGTGCGTTTCAACTTCTTTTTAAATAATGTTTGAAATCTATGAAAATCTCAAAATTCTTAATTCTGCATTCTTAATTCTTAATTTAACGTACTTTTACGGCAAAGAAACAAAATAATTTAATGACAGAAAAAATCATATTAGGCATAGATCCCGGAACAACCGTCATGGGCTTTGGGTTACTCAAAGTCTCTGGGAAAGATATGGAAGTAATTGTTATGGATGAACTCTTGCTGTCAAAATATGATAGTCACTATTTACGACTAAAAAAAATCTTTGAAAAAACAATCCAAATAATTGACAATTACAAACCCGATGAAATTGCCATAGAAGCTCCTTTTTTTGGAAAAAATGTACAATCTATGTTAAAATTAGGTCGTGCACAAGGAGTCGCAATGGCTGCCGGATTATCACGTGAAATTCCCATCACAGAGTATGCCCCTAAAAAAATTAAAATGTCAATAACCGGCAATGGAAATGCCAGTAAAGAACAGGTTGCGAAAATGCTACAAAGTATTTTAAAATTAAAAAGCTTACCCAAACGTTTAGATGCCACAGATGGTTTGGCAGCTGCTGTTTGTCATTTTTACAATGCAGACAAAGTTGCATCAGATTCTAACTACACAGGTTGGGCTGCTTTTGTTAAAAAGAATCCGGGGAAGGT
>JAUVOS010000187.1 GCA_030599055.1 Lutibacter sp. | reverse complement strand
TCTGCACTAACTGAAGGAATTCTTAATAAGTCAAAAAGTTCGTCAATAAAACGGTCTTTGTTTTGAGAGATGTATGTTTTTATTGCTGTCATCGATTATAATTTTAGAAAAAGTAAAGATACTAACTTATTTAAGATCATACATAGATTGCGAGTAACAAATACATTCTAAATATACTCTCTTTTTTGATAAAATTTTATAAAAATATTTTTATAAAAACAGATTACTCCCTATCATTTTTTTAAAATTAAAATGATTATAATCAGCCAATTTGTTGATAGGCATCATTGTATATGAAATTTTAGCATAATAATTTTGTAGAATTATAAAGATGACATATTAAACAAACATAACTTCTATTATAAACTTAAAATTACTTAAGATGAAACATTTACTAAATTTTATGAGATACAACATGATTGTTTGTATTTCTGCATTTCTAATGACGCCTTTTCTTTTATTCAGTCAAGTTCCAACTGAAGAAGAAATACTTACAAGTATTGACCTTGGAGTTGAATGGATGGTAAATCAGCAAAATACTGATGGTTCGTGGGAAGAATGGGAGAGTGTAGCCCATACAGGTTTTGCTTTAACTAAATTATGTGATTATGCTTATGAACAGAGCCCACCTTTATCACCTTTTGATGAAGAATACATTTATTCTACTAATGTAATTGCCGGATTTTCTTTTCTTTTTAGTCATGCTAGAACATATGGTACTGAACTGGGTATTTATGTATTAGAAGATATGAGTGATAGGCATCATGAAACATATAATACCGCTATCGCATTAATGGCTTTGGCATCAAGTTATATGCCAACTAAGATTATAAATTCTGAAAATAATTTAGTGAATGGTTTGACCTTTGCACAACTTGTTGATCAAATAGTTATTTATTTTGAATGGAGTCAAAACGATTATAATCCCCCAAATTTTCATGGTGGTTGGGGATATCATGAAAATTGTTGGCCTAGTGATAATTCCCATACAGGTTACGTAGTACTGGCTTTGAGCTATGCAGAAACTTTCGGAACAGATATTCCACAAGTTATTAAAGACAAACTAACTTTATGGATTGATTATATTCAAAATAATGATACTGAACATCCTGATAATCTTTATGGTGGTTCAGGTTATAGCGATCCCGAAAATTGGGTAACATCGTTAAAGACAGGGAACCTTCTTTTTGAGATGGCATTTTGTGGTGATCTTTTAGAAGACACTCGAGTTCAAAATGCATTGGGTTTCCTTGCCGCTCATTGGGATGATGTGTCAACACCGTGTACGTCAAATGTAGAACATGATTATGGTTGGCAGGAGCATTTACAGGCCATGTTTTGTTTAATGAAAGGTTTCGAAAGTTTTTCAATGGACTTCATCGAAGTTAATAGTGACGACAGAAACTGGTTTGAGGAATTTACTACTTACATTGTTGGGGCACAGAAGACTGACGGAAGTTGGCTTGCCGATCAATGTTCTTATTGGGGGTGGAATGATTTATTAAACACCTTTTGGGCATTATTTGTTTTAGAGAAAGTAACCTCAATACCAGCTCCAGTTGTATTTGTTGATTTTGATATTCATCCTACATCTTGGCCAAATCCAATAAATACGAATAGTAGAGGACTTGTTCCTACGGCTATTCTTGGAACCGAGAATTTTGATGTAACAACAGTTGACCCAGAATCATTATTATTAGAAGGTGTATCTCCAATAACATGGTCGATTGAAGATGTAACAGGACCTGCTGAAGGAGAAGGAGATTGTAATGATACAGAAGAAGGCCCTGATGGATATGCTGATCTAACGCTAAAATACGATACAAAAGAACTTGTTACCGCTCTAGGGGAAGTTAATAATGGTGATGAAATGATTTTAACTATCACAGGTAATTTGCTAGATGGCACTCAGGTTGTTAAGGCTAACGATTGTATTATAATTAAAGCAAATAAAAGTTTTGAAATTGAATTAGATAATCCATTTAATTACAATTTAGAACAGAATTACCCTAATCCATTTAGTTCAACAACATCCATTAGATTTAAATTACCAAAGAATTCACATGTTCTGTTAAAAGTTTTTGATATTATGGGAAATGAAAGGATTACGTTGGCCAATAAAGAATATTCTACTGGATATCATCTGGTCGAATTTGATGCTAGCAACTTAGCTAATGGGATTTATTTTTATAGATTATATACAACCGATTATACGGATACTAAGCAAATGTTACTAATTGAGTGATTACCTATAAAAAAACCTCCAGAGATTTTGGAGGTTTGTACTCGAAGAGTGAATCGAGAACCAATAATCTGTTTGCAAGTTTCCTCATCAAAGGTTGAGGCTAGTGTTGCTGTTTTGGCAGTGAAATGCATTCTACCATATCCTTTGGATTTAACAGGGACAATTGCTCCCTGTAAAACCAACACAAAAAACTCATCTCTAGATTTTGTTTCTCTCCTTCTGTAATCTTTAACTGTTACCATGATATAATAATTTAAGTTATAACAAGTAAGGCCTATCCCCACTGCTAAATTTAGGGGAAAGTGTTTTGTTAATTAGCAAACTCTCTTGGTTATAAAAAAGTTTAAAAATAAATAAAAAATATTTTTTATCTTTTTTCTCCTCATATTAAAGTGATAAGATTTGGTAAAAGATATTTCCTAGTTGGATTGTACTTAAATAGTCTTGTAAAATACTTAATTCATATTCGACATATAATTGAACTAAGATATCATTCCTTGCTGTTTATTAGCTTTTTATGTTGTACGTAAACTACGTAATAAAATCTTCCCAAAAATTATTGAGTATATAAGTTCGTGATTTATAAGCAGCATTACCAATCTCTAAAAAATCTGAGTTTAACCATTTTCTAATTAAGTAAGTAGCATTTCTTGTTTTTATTCCCAAATGTTTAGAAATATCTTGGCTTGTTACTTCTCTGTATTCTGCAAATAAAGTAAGTATTGCTCTTTGCTGTACGTTTAAAACTCTTAATTGAGAGGTGCTGTTTTTAACTATAGGTCTAGGTTTTGGCTTAGAAGGATATAAATTTATTTTAGCAAATGACTCGACCAAAGCTCTTAATAAAAAGGATATAAAATCAGTGATATCTGCTTCTACTCTACCTATATAATAATTAAAAATCCCATCAACCGCTAAAACTTTATAATAATCATTGCTGTTATTTAAATAGAATTCCTCTAATGAATAAGTTCCTTTTAAACCAAAAGAATTTCTTTGCAAAAGGAATGTGGTCAACAATCTTGCAATTCTACCGTTGCCATCATTATATGGATGTATTGTAAGGATTTGATAGTGTACGATAAATGCAATAATTGGAATGGGAATAATTTTATTTTTAATCTCTTCACGAACCCAAGCTACTAATGCCTTCATAAGCGGAGAAATATCCTGTGCTTCAGGTGGTATATAGATAATACTATCTGTGGATCGATCGCGAATAACATTTTGAGCATTTCTATAAGAACTTGGTTTAGGAGTTCCATAAAGTACCAAACCGTGAATATTCTTTATCAGCTCTTCTGTAAAACTTAAATTTTTATTTGTTTCAATATATTTTAGAGCTTTGTAATAATTAAGAATATCAATTTTATCTTGACTTCGATTTCTACTGCTATCTTTTTGTTTAATTACAACTTCAACCTCTTCTATTGACAGAGGATTCCCTTCAATTTTCATAGAATAATAGGTGGAAATTAAGCGCGATGATTCTCTTAAGGAAGATATTAATTGTGATGATTTTTTTTTACTATTGTAAATCGTTTTATATCCTTCAATTCTCTCTAAAAGACTTGTTATTTCAGGTGTTACAACATAATTTGGACTAAATATCATTTGCCAAAGATACTTAAAATTACAATATTTTAGTATTTATATAGTATTTAATTAGTAAATATATAGTAAATATATTTTTCTGTTTTATTTAATAAATTTTTTCAAAGAAGTAAACTAAAAAAGAAGGTTTTAAAAAGGGATTTATGGTGATTTATACCGTTAAAAAACTTGTAATTTAATTTGATTCTGTTAAAGCTGTGTGGATTCCTTACATCGAACTGAGGTTTAAAGTTTACCGTGATTAAAAGAAGTGTTTGTTTCTGAAGAATACATTATAAACGCAAGAAACAATACAGACGAAGAATGGATACAACACATAAATCCATTTTCAAAAAAAAGAGTTTATAAATTTAAAGCATTTATCAAATACAATAATCTTTCCGATAGTAAAAGCATTGATGTTACAGTAGCGTAATTAAGAATCTCCTTTTTTGTATCTTTATCACATGGAAAACAAATTAATACTTGCCCTAGATCAAGGTACTACCTCATCAAGGGCGGTTTTGTTTAATCATAAGGGTGAGATAGTTGGTCTATCTCAAAAACCTTTTCAGCAAGTCTTTCCACAACCCGGTTGGGTAGAACACAAACCAGACGAGATTTGGTCTTCCCAAATATCTGTAGCTGCTGAAGTTGTAGCAAAAGCAGGTATTACAGGTGCTGAAATTGCTTGTATTGGCATTACGAATCAACGAGAAACTACTATCGTTTGGGATAGAACTACCGGACGGCCAATTTACAATGCCATTGTTTGGCAAGACCGCAGAACAGCAACCTATTGTAGGGAATTAACAAACCAAGGACATACCGAAATAATAAAAGAAAAAACAGGTTTGGTTTTAGATTCTTATTTTTCTGGAACTAAAATCAAATGGATATTAGATAATGTTGCCGGAGCAAGAGAAAAGGCGGAAGCGGGTGAATTGTGCTTTGGCACCGTCGACACTTGGTTGGTTT
>JAUVOS010000168.1 GCA_030599055.1 Lutibacter sp. | reverse complement strand
CATGGGAAGGTGGTGTCAAATTATCTTTTTTAAATAATAGTGTTGAAATATACTTACCAGTACTCATGTCAGAAGGATTAGAGAATGTAAATGATGACATGACAAATAAGTATCTAGATAGAATTCGATTCACTTTAAAACTCCACAATATAAATCCATTTAAAATTCTGGAACAGCAGTTGAATTAACCTTTTACAATCCAAGCAAATTATTGTATATTGTAAACAAAAATATTTCAAAATGAAAACCATAGTAGTACTTACAGGAGCAGGCATGAGTGCCGAAAGTGGCGTGAAAACTTTTAGAGATGCAGGTGGTTTATGGGAAGGACACGATGTAATGGAAGTTGCCTCTCCACAAGGCTGGCAAGCTAATAAAGAAATGGTATTGGAGTTCTACAACCAACGACGAAAACAACTTTTATCTGTCAAACCCAATGCCGGACATACAGGTTTGGCTGACTTAGAAAAGCATTTTAACGTTAAAATTGTAACCCAAAATGTCGATGATTTACACGAACGTGCAGGAAGTACTGATGTACTGCATCTACATGGCGAATTATTTAAAGTAAGAAGCACCTATAATGAAACGGATGTTCTTGATTGGAAAAAGGATTTAAACTTGGGCAATTTATGTAAAAACGGACACCAATTACGTCCCCATATCGTTTGGTTTGGCGAACAAGTACCCTTGTTACCTATCGCTATGGAAATAGTAGAGCAAGCCGATATTTTTGTGGTAATAGGAACTTCAATGCAAGTATATCCGGCTGCAAGTCTTATCCATTATGTACCGTCAGGGAAACCCATCTTTTTTATTGATCCTAGACCGACAATAAATGAAAGGGCATTTCCGAATCTTACAATACTTTCGGAAACCGCTACTGAAGGCGTAAAACAGCTAAATGATTTATTAGAGAAATAGAATCTATTCAGCCAAACTAGATAAATTGATAAAAAAGACATGAGTATTGAGTAGTTAGAATTGAGTATTGAGATTTGTTATGTTTTCCATCAAAAATATATATTTTACTACATATTTTTCTGACTTTCACGGTCTCAATACTCAATACTCATGTCTCAATACTAAAAAAATACTCACAAAATAAAAAAAAATAGATTTAAAAATTGGCTGAATACGAGAAATAACCCTTTAAAATAAATTAATTACTTCACCGGACTAATCAACTGTTTTACAGCATTAAACAAATTACTATTGGCAAGAATAGCTCCTTGCTCTATTAGTTTAAAAATTTCCTCATTTCGCGAACTTACATATTCTTTTTCGCCCTTAAAATAATGGACAGACACATCATTTGAATTATCAATAAACCAATCAAACCCCTCTTTTCCTTGCAGATCAATTCCTTCTTTTTCGACACGAATAACAATACGTTCCATATGATCTGGCTTGCAATAAAATAAATTCAGACTGTTTTTGGAATAGTGTTCTAAATAATCTGTTCTTTTTAATACATCTTCCCAAACTATATCGCTAAATCTCTCCAATTGAGACACTACTTTTTGCGGTGTTTTATCTTTTGCTAACTGCCAAGCATCTTTATCGATGCCTTGTGAGGCCAAAAAAGTAGAAAACTCTTTGTGTAATTCCTCGAACTGCTCTTTGCTTAATAAACGGTATTTCACTTGAAATTTGTTTTATTTTAATGCAAAAATAACACATAACAACAAATTAGTAAACCTTTTTCAAGAATAATATTTTTAGTGGCTTTGTGCTACCAAAAGAATAATTATTTCCAAAAAAATAATCACAATGAAAAATGATGTAGTCTCCCAGATCAGAGATGTCTTTGCATCTTATTTAGTCTGTATAAATACCCTTAAAACCTCAGTTCGATGTTTCAGCATATATCGAAGAATTCGTTATATTAAATGAAACATTGTCAATTGCTATCAAAAAACTTTACAAAGAAGCAACGTCACTTTCCGAATCAAGTTTTTTTAAACAAGAAGTATTTAGGGCTTGCTGAAAAACGACAAAATACTGTTATTCTTGCTGTTTAACTCGCTTTATGTATTATACGTGCAAGATTATTTTATGAAAACTACCAAAAACCTTGCATTTGTGCCATTTAAGTAAGTTAGCTTATTTTGACTACTCAGAAGCACATCGCTTTTGCAACTTATTCAGTTCGAAGTATATATATACATCTACACTTCACAAATTACAAAATCAATGCACTTCTGAGCTTTTCAGAAAGCCCTATTTAACAAATTTAAAATAGTAATCCACACTTTTTTAATTACTTTTGGCACATAACTATTGTTTATGCGAATTATTCTTTTTATTACTATTCTTGTTAATCTTATATCATGTAATGATGGTGATTTCGAAGTACCCTCATTTGAATTCGACACTACTGTAAGTCATTGTGGTACTTATGTTTTATACCGAACAAATTCTAATCAAACAGAAGCTTTAATCCTACAACTAAATCCGACAGATATCGTACAGGAAGTAGGCGACAAACAGATTGCCATTACATCAGAAAATGTGATGTATCGAATTTTTGACGATTCAATTAGTGCAGATTATTTTTGTGCTTCCATTCCGCCCGTAGAACCTGTTGTAATCAAAGAATGGAAAGCCGTTGCTGGAAGCACTAACTATATCAACATAGATACAACAGCAGTTATGCATGAAGATGGAGTTACCATAACCGGATACAAACATGAACTTGTTTTACACAATTTAATCCTTGAGAGTAATGACGAAAAAATCACACATGAAACCTACCTTTTTGGCAGTTTTAATACCTCTTTATAATTATAATGAACATCCTTTCTTTTTAGGAAATACAATAACATACCGCAATTATTGTTATTGAAGTAGTTTTATAAATCTCTATTGAAATGAAAATACGCTATTTGTTAATCGCTTTGCTTTGGATACAAATACTAACAGGACAAACCACACGAAAATATTCTAATGAATTTTTAAGTATTGGTGTTGATGCCGCTGCTTTAGGTATGGGTAATAGTGTCGTGAGTAATATAAACGGAGTTACAGCCGGTTATTGGAATCCTGCAGGTCTTGTCGGCGTCAACGATTATCAGGGGGCTTTAATGCACGCAGCTTACTTTGCCAATATTGCACAATATGAGTATATCGGATTTGCAATGCCTTTACAAAAAAATGCAGCCTTGGGCATATCCTTAATTCGCTTTGGAGTAGATGATATTATGGATACAACACAGCTGATCGATAGTCAGGGCAATATTGATTACGACAATGGAATTAACTTATTTTCTGCTGCTGATTATGCATTACAACTCTCCTTAGCACGTAAAGAAATATTTAAAGATATTGACTTTGGAGTAAATGCTAAAATAATTCACCGTCGTGTTGGAAAATTTGCCACTTCGTATGGGTTTGGATTTGATGCCGGACTCCAATTACACCGAAACAATTGGCATTATGGCGTCATGCTTAGAGATATAACCACTACTTTTAATATATGGAATATAGACGATGAACGTTTTGCTCTAATTCAAAATGCCCTACCCGATATACCCGATGCAAATCAAGAACTTCCGGAGACAACAGAATTAACACTGCCTAAAGCACAATTAGGTGTCACAAAAGATTGGAATATTACAAGAGACATCGGTTTACGAACTGCTTTAGAAATGAATTTACGATTTGCAGAAACCAATGCTATTCTCAGTACTTCTTTTATAAGTGTAGAGCCCTCATTCGGATTTGAAGCAGATTATGAAAATATGATTTTTTTAAGAGGTGGCATCAACAACTTACAAAATGAACTGCAATTTGACGAAAGTAAAACAATCAGTTGGCAACCAAATTTTGGAGTGGGTTTTAGATATAATGGCATTCAAGTAGATTACGCCTTAACAAATATCGCAAGTGTTGGAAATGCTTTATATAGTAATATTTTCTCATTAAAAATTGACTTTGAAGCTTTTAGAAATTAATTTTTTTGCTATACGTGGTACGCGGTACGCAAAACGCGATACGCGGTACGTGGACACACAACGTAAAAGCACAAAGCATAAAGCGTAAAGCATAAAGCGTAAAGCGTAAAGCGCAAAGCATAAAGCATAAAGCGTAAAGCACGAACCTATGTACAAAAACTACTTACTAGCTATTCTTTCCGGATTTTTACTCGCTTTAGGCTGGCCAACTTTCGGTTTTCCCTTGTTACTCTTTATTGGTTTTGTCCCTTTGCTACTCGCGGAGAAATCAATACGAACAAACTTTAAAAAAAGGACCAATTTACGTGTGTTTTTAACGGCTTATGTAAGTTTTTTTATTTGGAATAGTATCACCACGTGGTGGATTTGGAATTCTACGAAAGTAGGTGGCATTTTTGCCCTAGTGGTCAACTCGTTGTTGATGACATTGGTCTTTCTATTATACCATATCATTGCCAAACGTAAACCCCAACGCTTTAGTCTTATTTTTCTAGTAGCTATGTGGATTGCTTTTGAAAAATTTCATTTAAACTGGGAATTTTCTTGGCCTTGGTTAAATCTTGGAAATGCTTTTTCAGACTATCCACAGTGGATTCAATGGTATGAATACACTGGTGTTTTTGGTGGTAGTTTATGGGTTTGGATTGTAAATGTTAGTCTCTTTAGTGCCATTTACACATACCAACAAAACAAGAATACAAAATTGTTACTCAAAAAACTGCTTCTCTCCGTGAGTTTAATCGTTTTAGGAATATTTATCTCTTTGTACCGATATACTACCTATCAAGAAAAAGGTGAAACACTAACTGCAATCGTACTACAACCCAATACAGATCCTTATACCGTAAAATACCATCAACCAAATACTAAAATTGCAGCAGATTTACTAGCACTGACACAAACTCAAATAGATAAAGAAGTAAGCTTTGTATTAGCCCCGGAAACTGTATTCTCTAATAATATTACACTTGATAACTTTTATAAAACAGAAGCTTATTTCAATTTGACAACTTATTTTTCAAATTACCCACAAACTACTTTTTTAACAGGCATCGATTTATATAAAATTTATCCGAAATCTACTCCCCTTTCGCCTACTGCAAATCATTTTACAAATTCAACAACAGCATGGTATGAAAGCTATAATGCCGCCTTGTATTTAGCAAATAATCAATCCCCAAAAATATACTATAAGTCCAAACTGGTAGTAGGTGTGGAACATTTTCCGTTTCGTAAAGTGCTACAACCTCTTTTAGGAGACGTGATGATAGATTTAGGTGGTGGAATTTCAACACTTACACCACAAAGGGAACCTGCTGTTTTTATGCATCCTACAAAAGAATTTAAAGCCGCTCCAATTATTTGCTATGAATCTATTTATGGTGAATATATTGGAAAATACACAAAAAAAGGCGCGAACTTTTTAGCCATTATCACCAATGATAGTTGGTGGGGAGAAACCCAAGGACATAAACAGCTATTGAGCTATGCACGACTACGTGCCGTTGAACACAGGCGTGCCATTGCTAGAAGTGCCAACTCGGGTATATCAGCATTTATCAATCAAAAAGGTGATATTTTAAGCCGTTTAGATTACTTAACCCGAGGTGCTCTTAAAGGAAATATTCATGCAAATAATGAATTAACGTTTTATAGTAAATATGGAGATTATATCGCACGAATTGCTGCCTTTGTAGCCGTACTTTTCTTACTGATTGGTTTGTTTGTTAAAAATAGAGACAAGAGAT
>JAUVOS010000189.1 GCA_030599055.1 Lutibacter sp. | reverse complement strand
CAGAAATATTTAGATTATATCTAATAGATGTAACATTACTTAATCCATCAATATTAACAAGTGCATTGTTGTCATCAATTTCTAAATTGCCTCCAACACTGGTAATATAATTCAGCCCATCTAAATTTTCTAAAACTGTTGTTCTTCTTATTCTTAAAGATCCCATAACGGAATCTAAGGTTGATAATGATGTCAAATCGGTAATATTAGAATTTAAGGAACCGATTGATAGCAAACCATTTATATAAGTATATCTCTTCGATCCAAGTGAATCAACTTCTTGTTGGGTATGTAAAAAAACATCCCCAACATATTCTTTAAATTCATTTTCATCAGTTTCATCTTTACAACTGAAAAGTAAAAGAACTAATATAAAGATTCTAAGTATAGTTTTAAATGTTTTCATAGTGTGTATTATTTTTATTTTCTTTCTAATTTAGGTGCTGGTCTGTACCAATTATTCATAAAGCAAAATTTGTAACAATTCTTAAAATTAGCAATTGAACTTACCAATTTTTATGACAAATATCATATTAAAAATTTCATCATAGTTATATTTTTGATAAAGGATTTGTATTTGATGCAATTAAAGCAGATGTCATAGCAAAAATATAAGTAGATTTGCCTTAAATTCTTGAATCATCTGAACCTGAGAGTTTTGACATTAATTCATACAAAAAAGATAATATGTTGAATGGTTTTGACGATATTGATTATCTTTAAAACATGAAAACTGAAATAGCTGAATTTGCAAAAACAAAACCTTTTTAACCTACATTATGCTAGAGAAAAAAAAAATAGAAATAATGGATACAACCCTGCGTGATGGTGAGCAGACTAGTGGGGTTTCCTTCTCTTCGAGAGAAAAATTAACAATTGCTCAATTATTACTGGAAGAACTAAAAGTTGATCGCATTGAAATTGCTTCAACAAAAGTTTCAGAGGGTGAATTTGAGGCGGTAAAAAGTGTAACTACTTGGGCGGCTGAAAATAATTTTATTGACAAAGTAGAAGTACTTTCTTTTGTTGATAATGGTTTGTCTATTGATTGGATGGTGGAGACGGGTGCAAAAGTGCAAAATCTTTTGGCAAAAGGCTCAATGAATCACCTAAAACATCAGCTAAAAAAGACACCCGAACAGCATTTTGAAGGTATTAAAACAGTTATTGCTTTAGCAGAAAAACAAGGAATTCGTACCAACGTATATTTGGAAGATTGGAGTAATGGAATGAAAGATTCTCCTGAATATGTGTATAGTTTTTTAGATTTTTTAGCTACTCAAAAAATCGATAGAGTTTTATTGCCAGATACTTTAGGCGTACTTTCTCCTGTTACAAGTGCAAAATACATTGCTGAAATACGTGAGAAATATCCTGAAATGCATTTAGATTTTCATGCACATAATGATTATGATCTGGGTGTTGCTAATGTAATGGCGGCTATTAACGCAGGAGCTGATGGAGTTCATTTAACACTAAACGGCATGGGCGAAAGAGCAGGAAATGCACCTTTAGCTAGCGTTGTGGCTGTTATTAATGATTTAATTACTGACGTAGAAATTGCAGTAAATGAAAAGGCTCTCTACAAAGTAAGTAAATTAGTAGCTACTTTTTCAGGCTTTAGAATTCCTGTAAATAAACCTGTTTTAGGTGAAAATGTATTTACGCAAACAGCTGGAATTCATGCTGATGGCGATAATAAGAAAAATCTTTATTTCAATGATTTAATGCCTGAACGTTTTGGTAGAAAGCGTCAATATGCTTTAGGGAAAACTTCTGGTAAAGCCAATGTTCTCAAAAATTTACAGGAATTAGGCTTACACTTGAACGACCAAGATATTGCTAAAGTTACTCAGAAAATTATTCAGTTAGGTGATAAAAAGGAAATTGTTACACAAGACGATCTACCTTATATTATTAGTGACGTATTGAAAAGTAACCAGTTTAAAGATACCGTAAGAATTACTTCTTATGTCTTGACTCACTCAAAAGGTTTACGTCCTTCAACAACAGTTGAGGTTACGATAAATAGTGATACTTATGAAGAGCATGCTCAAGGCGATGGTCAATTTGATGCTTTTATGAATGCTTTGAAAAAAGTGTACAAGCATAAAAATATTGAATTACCGAAATTAACGGATTACATTGTTCGTATTCCACCAGGTTCAGCATCTGATGCATTATGCGAAACCGTTATCACTTGGCAACATGGTGAAAAAACATTAAAAACAAGAGGTCTTGATTCTGACCAAACCGTTTCGGCAATTGTTGCCACACGAAAAATGCTAAATATAATTTAAAAAAAGTACAAAGTACAAAGTACAAAGTCTTAAGTATAAATATGAAACTAAACATAGCGCTTTTGCCAGGCGATGGAATTGGCCCAGAAGTAATAGAACAAGCAGTAAAAGTATGTAATGCGGTTGCTAAAAAATACAATCACGATATTGCGTGGACAGAAGCTCTTACAGGAGCAGCTGCAATTGATGCGGTTGGAGAACCTTATCCTGATGCAACTCACGAAATTTGCATGAAAGCAGATGCTGTTCTTTTTGGTGCAATTGGTCACCCAAAATACGATAACGACCCTTCAGCAAAAGTAAGACCTGAACAGGGTTTGTTGAAAATGCGTAAAGCATTAGGTTTGTTCGCTAACGTGCGTCCAACATTCACATTTCCTTCATTAATTGAAAATTCTCCTTTAAAGAAAGAACGAATTGATGGAACGGACTTAGTTTTCTTACGTGAACTGACTGGTGGTATTTATTTTGGTAAAAGAGGACGACTTGACAACGGAAATACAGCTTTTGATACTTGTACTTATACTCGTGCTGAAATTATACGTTTAGCAAAATTAGGTTTTGAGTTAGCAATGACTCGTAGCAAGAGGTTATGTTGTGTGGACAAAGCAAACGTTTTGGAATCGTCAAGATTATGGAGAGAAACCGTTCAAGCAATGGAAAAAGACTATCCAGAAGTTGAGGTTTCTTATGAATTTGTTGATGCCGTAGCTATGCGTTTGGTTCAATGGCCAAATTCTTACGACGTGTTAATTACCGAAAATCTATTTGGTGATATTTTAACCGATGAGGCTTCTGTAATTTCAGGTTCTATGGGATTGATGCCATCGGCTTCAAAAGGACTTCATACTTCGCTTTATGAGCCAATTCACGGTTCGTATCCACAAGCGGCAGGTAAAGATATTGCCAATCCATTAGCAACTGTTTTATCAGCAGCTATGATGTTTGAAGATGCTTTTGGTCTTAAAGACGAAGCGGAGGCAATTAAAGATGCCGTAAATAAATCCTTAGATAAAATGATTGTAACCGAAGATTTATCAGGAAAAGGAAAAGCCTATAAAACTAGTGAAGTTGGTAATTGGTTAGACTAGAATTTGTAGTTTTTAATTACACAATCTTTCTTGTATTTCTGTTAGTCAATATTTAACTCAATTTAGAATCAGGAACTTATAAAACAATTATTCGGCTACAGTTCTTAATGATGATAAATTAACTGTTGTTCACTTAAAGTTAATGAATTAATACAAGAATAACTTATAAACATTAAAAAAGCCCTTTAAATAAGAGCTTTACATTGTTTTAATATGGTTTTGTGATTGTTTGTTTTGTTCTGGCTACTTTCCGATACAAAAGCGAGAAAAGATATTTCCCAATAAATCGTCTGTACTAATTTCACCTGTGATGCTTCCTAAATGATATAAAGCTTGTCGGATGTCTATAGCTAAAAGATCTCCTGAAATTTTGTTTTGTAAGCCTGTTTTAACCTGTGCCAGTTCTTCTTTGGTTTTGCGTAATGCTTCGTAATGCCTTGCATTACTTACGATAGTTGGAGTAGTGGCTATCAAATTGAGATTTAACCTCAAAAATAAAGTTTCCTTTAGTAATTCAGTACTCGTATCATTTTTTGCTGAAATAAATAGTAAATCAATACCTGAATTTTTAAAATCTAGAAGTGTAGCTTCCGCTACCAAGTCTGTTTTATTTGCAATGATAATACGAGGAATATCTGAGGGAAGTTCTTCTAAATCCTCTTTTACTTCAGCAAGACTTATAGAACTTATATCAAAAAGATAGATATAAATGTTTGATAGTTTTACTTTTTCTAAAGCACGTTCTACTCCTAATTTTTCAATAGTATCCGTAGTTTTACGTAAGCCTGCGGTATCGATAAATCGAAATTGAATGCCATCTATAATTAACACTTCTTCTAAAGTATCGCGGGTTGTACCTGCAATATCAGTTACAATTGCTCTATCTTCATTGAGTAAAGCGTTTAATAAAGTAGATTTTCCGGCATTTGGTCGTCCTACAATAGTGGTGTTTATACCATTTTTAATGGCATTTCCCAATTTAAAAGATTCGATTAAATCATTGATATAAGTAAGTGACTCATCAACCAATACAATAAGGGCTGCACGGTCTGCAAATTCGACATCTTCTTCTGAAAAATCGAGCTCCAATTCAATTAAGGAAGCAAAATGTATCAGTTTTTCTCTTAGTTGTTTTAAATCACTTGAAAATCCACCGCGTAATTGTTTGATAGCAATATCTTTAGACGCTTTGCTTTGTGAGTCTATTAAATCAGCAACGGCTTCTGTTTGGCTTAAATCCATTTTTCCATTAAGAAAAGCACGTAAGGTAAATTCACCGGCATCTGCATGACGAACTCCATTCTTAATAAACAATTGAACAATAGCCTGTTGTATATAAATAGAGCCGTGGCAACTAATTTCTACAACATCTTCTCCTGT
>JAUVOS010000208.1 GCA_030599055.1 Lutibacter sp. | reverse complement strand
TAAAATCAGAAAGTCGAAGTAATACTTTCAACTTTACAAACTTTATAACTTTTTACTAAAGATGTCAATACTACTAAAAAACACCACTTACATCAATTGGGAAACATTACAATTCTCAAAAACAAACATCCTAGTCGAAGAAGGAAAGAACGGAAAGCTGACTTTTCTTGATAAGATTGTAGCGATAAAACCCGATACGACTGTAATAGATTGCAATGGGAAATTTGTAACCAAATCCTTTGCTGTTGGGCATCATCATGTGTATTCGGCATTGTCAAGAGGAATGCCAGCACCAAAGAAATCCCCAACTAATTTTTATGAGGTTTTAGATTACATTTGGTGGAATATCGATAAGGCATTAGACAAAGATATGATTGAAGCAAGCGCTCTTGCAACGGCAATGGCATGTGCAAAAGCAGGTTCTACATTTGTGATTGATCATCATGCTTCGCCCAATTTTATCGAGGGTTCATTAGATGTAATAGCCGATGCATTTGATAGGGTAGGAGTCGATCATTTACTTTGCTACGAAATTACCGATAGAGACGGAATGGATAAAGCCGAAAAAGGATTGGCAGAAACAGAAAATCACATCAAAAATAAGCAAGGTTTAATCGGACTTCATGCCGCTTTTACCGTTGGTGATAAAACCATGAGAAGTTCTGTAGATTTGATGGAGAAATACAATTCCGGAATTCATATTCACGTAGCAGAAGATAAATACGACCAAAAACACAGTGAAGAAAACTATAATAAAAGAGTAGCAGAACGTCTGCATGATTTTGGAGTACTTAATTCATCCAAAACGATCTTAGGGCATTGTTTGCATTTAGACGATAACGAAAAGAAATTGATTAGAAATTCCAAAACCTATATTGTTCAAAACACTGAAAGTAATCTGAACAATAATGTTGGTTATTTTAATGCAGATGGATTGGGCGATAGACTGTTATTGGGAACAGATGGAATGCATAGCGATATGATTAGAAGTGCGCAAAATGCTTTTTTTGTTGGGCAAGGTTTTGATACCATTGATTTTCCATCTGCGTATAAAAGATTTAGAAATGTGCATCATTACTTGAAACAAAACAATTTTGAAGGAGATGCCGAGAACAATTTGGTGGTTTTAGATTACGATTCTCCAACGGAAATGAATGCAAATAATTTCTTAGGACATTTTCTTTATGGATGGACTGCAAGGCACATTCAACATGTAATATCGAATGGAAAGCTTATTGTGGAAAACGGTATTATTCAAGCTGTAAACGAGGCTGAAATACAGGCTTTCACTCAAGAACAAGCCAAGAGATTATGGCGTAAATTGTAGTGAAGTGACATGTCTGTAGGGATGTTACATGTCGCCCTTTCAGGGCTTAATTTGCTTCTATAGGGTTGCTTTTTAATACAGGATTACACCCTGTATTGTTACATTTCGGGGCTTTGCCCCTTGAGTTGAAAATAGGGCTGAAAGCCCGACACGTAAAAGAATTATCGATATTAAAAATGATATAAAAGGGCTGAAAGCCCGACACGTAAAAGTATAATAAATAATAAATAATAAAAATAGGGCTGAAAGCCCGATATGTAATAATGCCACAAAGTTTATCAAAAGTATACGTTCATTATGTTTTCTCAACAAAATATAGAAAACCAACAATATCAGAATCAATACGAAAAGAGTTGCAGAAATATATCATAGGTACATTTGCCAATAACGGGGCTTATGTGTATGAGGTTTATGCAAATCCTGATCATGTACATATATTATGTGCTTTACCTCGAATGATTACCATTGCCAATTTAATTGCAAAAGTGAAAGCTGCATCATCAAAATGGATAAAGCAAAAGGGAGTTTCAGAATTTTCTTGGCAAGGTGGATATGGAGCGTTCTCTGTTAGTTCATCTGCTTTAAAAATTGTTGAAAACTATATAAGAAATCAGAAAGAACACCATAAGCAAGCTAGTTTTAAAGAAGAGTACAAGAATTTTTTAAAAGAGTACAAAGTAGATTATGATGAGCGATATGTATGGGATTAGATAAAGATTATTTTAACTACTTTTGCCCCCATTAAAACAAAAAAAATGAACGAACAATTTTTACTTTGGTTGGGTTACTTTGCTTCTACAGTTATTGCCTTGTCGATGACAATGAGTTCAATAGTTAAATTTAGATGGGTAAATCTTGTAGGTGCGTTAACTTTTGCTACTTATGGTTTCTTAATAGGAGCTTTACCTGTGATGTTTCTCAACGGAATTATCGTTTTAGTAGACATATATTATCTTTATAAAATATATACAAAAGAAAACCTCTTTGATACGTTAGCTATTAGAGGAGACAATAAGTATTTACTCAAATTTCTTGATTTTCACAGAGAAGAAATACAGAGGTTTTTCCCAAATTTTGATTATAAACCGGAAATGAATACAGTTAGTTTTTTTGTGCTACGAAATATGACTGTTGCCGGGCTTTTTCTAGCGCATCGAGAAGATAATAATGTGTTAAAAGTAGGATTGGATTACGTGATTCCAGAATATCGAGATTATAAAAATGGGAACTATGTGTATCATACATTGAGTGATGATTTTAAAAAGGAAGGTTTTAAAAAAGTGGTAGCTGAAAATACTTGTAAAAAACACAATAAATATTTGGAAAAACTGGGCTTTGAAGTGAATAAGAATGGTTTGATGGTGAAGGAGTTTTAGGTTTCTCGCCAAGGCGCTAAGACGCCAAGAAGGTAAAGAGACCTAGGGTATTATGTTGGTTTTTTAAAGAGAATTCATTATTAATTAGTGGAAAGTTTATATAAACGCATAGTGACTTAGCGACTTTGCGACTTTGCGAGAAATTATACAGAAACACACATACAATGAAGTTACTTATCAAAAACGGTTTGATTGTAAATGCTGACGAAAGTATTGAAGCAGATATTTTATGTAAAAATGGAAAAATTAGTAGCATTGGAAAGAATCTTGTAGCGGATAATACAATATACAAGACCATTGATGCCTCTGGATGTTCTATTTTTCCTGGTGGTATTGATCCACATGTACACATGCATTTACCTTCTCCGGCAGGCTTTTCATCGGATGATTTTTTGTCAGGAAGTCGGGCGGCATTAATGGGTGGAACAACTACTTTAATCGATTTTGTCACTCCAAAAAAAGGACAATCATTAACCGATGCACTCGCACAAAGAAAAGAGGAAGCAAAGAATTCTTTAATTGATTATTCTTTTCATGTGAGTCCGGTTGAATGGCGAGATACAACCGAACAAGAAATAAAGGATTGTATCGCTGAAGGAATTACTTCTTTTAAAATCTACATGGCATACAAAAATTCGATAGGCATTGAAGATGAAGTGATTTATAAAGTAATGAAAGTTGTCGGAAAGGCAGGCGGATTTGTAACATCCCATTGTGAAATAGGAGATAAAATTGAAGAACTAAGAAATTCATTTGCAAAAGAAGGAAAATTAAGCCCGGAATATCATCCGTTATCACGACCAAACGAGCTAGAAGCAGCAGCTGTTAAGGTTTTAATTGATTTGGGTGAAAAAGCAAATTGCCCTGTTTATGTTGTGCATGTTTCCGCTAAAGAATCACTAAAATACATAAGCAAAGCACAGAAAAAGAAACAAAAGGTCTTTGCCGAATCTTGTCCGCAATACCTATTGTTAGACGATTCAAAATACAAAGGAGATTTCAATAAAACAGCACCTTTTGTTATGAGTCCGCCTTTGCGAAAAGAAGCTGATAATAAAGCAATTTGGGATGCAATTGCTGATGAAACTATTCAAACTATTGGAACAGATCATTGTCCTTTTACTTTACACCAAAAGGAATTGGGAAAGGATGATTTTAGAAGCATCCCTAATGGAGCAGGAGGAGTAGAACATAGAATGACTTTGCTCTATACCTATGGCGTTTTAGAAAATAGAATTTCGCTCAATCAATTTGTAGATGCGACTTCCACACAAGCAGCAAAAATATTTGGTTTATATCCGAAAAAAGGAATCATTCAAGAAGGTTCTGATGCTGATATTCTTATTTGGAATCCCGAAAAAGAAAATACTATTTCGGCTAAAACACATCATATGAATGGCGATAGTGATATCTATGAAGGAGTGAAGACCAAGGGAGAAGTT
>JAUVOS010000200.1 GCA_030599055.1 Lutibacter sp. | reverse complement strand
TTTTATAGCGCTTTTTGTATTTTTGGGAAGTATTTATACTTTCTATACGCTAGTTCAGAAAAAGAGATTCACCAAAAACGCACAAACATTTGTAGAGCAATTACAAAGTGACGGTGTAGGAATTATTGATCGTGACATTGACGATTTTAATTTTGCTAACAAAACGATTACACTAACTGTTTTTGGAAAAAGAGTTAACAATAATGACAGGAAAGATTGGGAAGTTTTATTAGAAGAATTGAATTTAGAAAACACGAAGTTGATTATTCAACAAGGCATCGATGATTCTGAAATAATTGCAGAAGTTCAAGGATTAAAAGATTCTTATACTAATCAATTAAAATTTATTAGTGATAAAGATGCAAGTATAAAAGAAAAAGAAGCTGTTATTTTACAACTAAAGGAACGATTTAAAGAATTTCCCTTTTTACAAATCAGTAAAGAAGCGCAGATAAATTATAATGGATTAAAATCATTGAGTTATGCGAATAAAATAACGACAGATTTTAACAAAATTGACACAATCGCTGTTTTTACAACAAAGTGGTATGACTCTGTTCCCAATACAAGCGAACAATTTAACAGATTACAACTTTGGTTAAAAACCCGTTTGGAATTGGATACTTTAGAGGTTATCAAATAGTTAAAAATACAAGACCTACTAGGTTTTAAAAACCTAGTAGGTCTTGTAATAAACAATCTTATAAATCATCCGCACTATTAATCGCCTTTTGCAAAGATACAGCATATTTGTGCTTTTCTACCACCTTTTCTAAAGCTTCAATTGGGAAAATTTCCGATTCTTTTAGCCAACAAGATACGGCACTTAGTGCTGCACCTTTTTTACCGGCAACTTTAAAAAATGGTTTTTTGGTATACTTCCCATTCTTTTCAATTTTATCATCCACATACACTATCGATTTTGAGGCAATACGATTTTTTACTTTATTCCACCCATCGTCCGTTACAATTAGCATAACACTTGGTTTTTCTAAACCAGTATAATGTATAGGTTCTCTGGATAAAATAACTTCTGCTACCGAAAAACCCGTTCCAACAGTTATTGGATACTCCCCTTTCATAGAAACGTGTAAACCAGCTAACATACCCGCCTGTGCTAACATTTGAGCTGCTGACTGTATACCACCACCGGCAGAACCTGCAATCACCACTCCTACTCTATTCTTATAATTTGAAGAAAATTTTGTTTTGAGAGCTTTTAGATTAGTAAACAATGATTTTTTTCTTCTAACTCGTGTAAATCCTATAGGTCTGTCATTTACTAATCTTTCCTCATCAACAGTAAAGTATTGAAACTCTGACATCTTCTTCATACTATATGAAGTGCATAAACTTGTCATTTCTACCAATGAAAATCCGGGAGTAGCAATGGCTTCTTTCAACACCTCATTAAACTTTTTCATGTCATTGACACGAATGCTAAATGCGGCACCAGCTGTATGGGCTAGACTGACAATGTCGTAAGGTTCAGCATTATCAGCACTTTGTTTGTAATCTTTAAAATGATTGGTAGATAAACCACTCACTTGACCTCCTGTCATACCAAAAAGCAAATTATTATAGACAACCAAAGTCATATCGATATTTCGACGCGAGGCTTCCAAAATATGTTGTAAGCCTATAGTAGCACCACCATCACCTTGTATAACAACAACTTTTTTCTTACGATTATTTAAGCCTAGAGATACTCCCACGCCCAAAGCAGGGGAACGTCCATGCAAACCATGAATTGTATGCGATGCGAACAATGGATCTACTAATCCTGAACAGCCAATATCACTGACCATTGCCACATCTTTGGTACCATAACCCAGATCTTGCAATGCCTTTGTAATACTTCTTGTATTTACAATATGTCCACAACCGGGACAAAATGGCATCTTTACTTTTGTTAATATTTTTTCTGCTTCCATTTTTATCTACTTTACCGCTAAGACGCCGAGACGCCGAGCTTAAAAATTATTTACTATTCGTTTTAGGATTTAACCATCTCCTCAATTTCGGAAGGGTCTATCATACTTCCAAATTTATTGACCATTTTATATTTTGAAGAAGTCCGTTTTCCTACCAATAGCTGTTTGTATTGTCCCGTTAAATTTTCTTCTGCAAACGTGACCATATCATAAGAGTCTATAATATCATAAATCACCTGCGGTACTGGTAGTATGGTTTTTACTATTAATAAAGATACTTTTCTACCAGATTCTCTTAGGTTTGCCACAGCATCACGAGATGTGTCAGCAGTTATACCCCAGGAGACAACTAAATCTTTAGCCCCATCCTCAGCATCTAATTCATAATGAGAAAATTCGTCTACTCTTTGGTTCAATTTATCACGAAGTCGAATGGTATTCCTCATACTTTCTGGTGATCCTTTGTGAATTAAACCATCGGCAGCATGGGTTGAAGAATTGAAGCGTACTTGATACTTTTTATTTCCTAATGGGTAAAACGTTGGCACCATGTCTTTTCCCGCTTTGTAGGGTTCATAGGGTGGATCAAAAGCTTTTGGAGTTTTATCTACTTTTTCTAGTGGTTCTAAAGATTTAATATCGAAACTCTTTTGAGTCATTACCATCTCTTTGGAAGTTAATATAACAACAGGTGTTCGAAATTTTACCGCTGTTTTAATAGCTTCGTTAGATAAAGTCCAGGCATCTTTAAAATTTGATGGAGAAAAAATCGGCATCGAAAAGCCCCCGGATATCACCCCTTCTAAGAATTTTAAATCCCCTTGTGCTCCTGTTGTTGCTGAACCAGTACTTGGACCTAAGCGTTGAACCAATACGATAACCATTGGTAATTCCATCATAAATGCCATATTTAGCGATTCTGTCATCAAAGCTAAGCCCGGAAACGAAGTTGCAGTAACCGGAATTTTTCCGGCAGCAGCATAACCCGCCATCCATTGTAAAACAGAAATTTCATCGGGACCTGCTAAAAACTCTGGAAAACGTTCTTTAGCATTTGAATAAAACAAATTGGAAGGTGTAATAGGGTAGCCCACAAATACATCTGCACCAGATTGTACAAGAGCTTCTGTCATAATTTTAGAAGCATCAATTAAAACTTTTTTTGAAGTTGTTTTTTTCAAAATAGACTACTTTAAAATTTAAGCTACAAATGTATATTATCCTTTTTAAATGAAATAAAATTTATTAATTTATTTTATTTCAAAATCCCATTTAAACTGATTAAAAATTTAGATTATCTTTGTTCAAAACATTACTAGTTTGAACAAGTAACAACCCAATATGGCAGGACAAAAGAAATTTGGAGCATTTACAGGTGTTTTTACACCGTCAATTTTAACTATTCTTGGAGTAATTATGTATATGAGAATGGGTTGGGTTGTTGGAAATGCCGGTCTTATAGGAACCCTTATTATAGTAGTTATTGCCCATGTAATTTCTATCTCAACAGGTTTGAGTTTGTCTTCAATTGCCACGGACAAAAAAGTAGGAGCAGGTGGTATTTATTATATTCTCTCACGAAGTATGGGCATACCTATTGGTGGCGCTATTGGTATTACTTTATATGTGGGAACTGCTTTCTCAATTGCTTTATACCTCATTGGTTTTGCGGAAAGTTTTAATATGTATTTCGGATTTGACACAAGCATTAATGGTCTGCGAATAGCAGGTTCGTTAGCGCTACTTCTCCTAACTATAATTGCTTTAATCAGTACTTCTGTCGCTTTAAAAACGCAATTTTTTATTTTGGCAGCCATCATTATCTCACTGGTTTCCATATTTTTTGGCACTGCTGATTTTGCCCCGCAATCAGTCGCTTTATTTACTAGTGATAAATCGGTTCCTTTAGAAGTCGTTTTTGCTATATTTTTCCCCGCAGTTACAGGTTTTACAGCTGGAGTAGCCATGAGTGGCGACTTAAAAGATCCTAAGAAATCACTTCCTTTAGGTACGATTGCTGCTATTGCTGTTGGGTTTGTTGTATATATTGGTTTAACATTTTTTCTAGCTTACTATATCGATTCAGAAACTCTACGAAGTGATTATAATATTTTGATGAAAATTGCCTTGTTTGCACCAGCTGTTGTCGCAGGTATTTGGGGTGCAACATTATCATCAGCTTTAGGTGGAATTCTCGGAGGTCCTAGGATTTTACAAGCCATGTCTATCGATAAAATTACACCCAAACTTTTTGGCAAAGGAAAAGGCAAAAATAACGAACCTGTCAATGCACTTATATTGGTTTTCATCATAGCTCAAGCCGGTATTTTAATCGGTGAATTAGATGTTATTGCACGTGTCGTTTCTATGTTTTATCTGGCAGCTTACGGTTTTATAAATCTTTCCTTTTTCTTAGAAAGCTGGGCAAATCCCGATTTTCAACCGACCTTTAAAGTCAATCGTTGGTTTGGTTTACTTGGATTTTTAGCTAGTTTCGGAATCATGTTTAAACTAGATATGATTGCCATGTTTGGCGCCATAATTAT
>JAUVOS010000170.1 GCA_030599055.1 Lutibacter sp. | reverse complement strand
TGTCCCTTTTCGACTTCTAACTCACTTTTTGATATTTTCCTATAATTAAACTATTTTTACGCTTTTTCCGTTACTTATTTATTTACAAAGCCTTAGTGAGAAAAATCGGGTTTATCATAGCGTTTTTTACAGTTTTTGCTGTCGAAGCTCAAATTGACTCTTTACATCATCGTAAAGAGTTGTTTGCCGTTAGCGATTCTATTGTTTTTCACAATGTAAGTACCAATCCTTATTTCTTTCGAATCTCATTAAAAAATGGAAAAACCATTGATTCCGCCGATTACAAGGTAGATTTTAGTGTTTCAAAAGTATATTTTCAACAGGAATTCTATCAAAAATATTCACAAATTGATTCCCTACAAATTCAGTATTATATTTATCCCGATTTTTTGACAAAAACTTATCGTGGCTTGGATCCGTCCTTGATAATTACTACTAATTCCAAAAGACGTCCAATTTCGCTTGATAACCAAAAGAAACCACTAAAAGGGAAACCTTTTGAAGGTTTGGACACACAAGGAAACATTATCCGTGGTGTTAGAATTGGAAACAATCAGGATGCGGTGCTTAATTCTATTTTAGATTTAAAAATTGAAGGAAAGTTATCCTCAAAAGTTTCCTTGCGTGCTCGTATAAATGACACCAATATTCCCATACAAGAAAATGGTTACTCACAAGATTTAAAAGATATTGATCGTGTATATATTGAAATGGAAGGACCAAAATGGAGTGTAAGAGCTGGAGATGTTTTTTTAAAAGATAGTACCAGTTTTTTTATGAATTTTGTTAAAAAAGTATCGGGTGTAGCAGTAGAAACCCATACCGATAAAATTCATACAAGAGCATCCGGAGCTTTGGTGCGCGGACGTTATACAGAGTATCAATTTCAAGGAGAAGAAGCAAATCAAGGTCCGTATAAACTAAATGGAACTCGTGGCGAGGCTTATATTTTTATCATTAGCGGTAGTGAAAAAGTATTTATCAACGGTATTCCGCAAACACGAGGCAGAGATAAAGATTATATCATTGATTACAACACGGCAGAAATCACATTTACACCGACCAATCCTATTACTTCAAATATGCGTATCAATATTGAATTTCAATATTCTGATAGAAATTACACACGATTTGTAACCCATGAATCGGCACAATATATAGGAGAAAAATTACAAATAGGTGTTTCCTTTTATAATGAAAGTGATGTAAAAAACCAACCCTTACAAATTAGTTTAACAGAACAGCAAATCGGGTTGCTTTCGCAAGCTGGCAGTGATACAGAACAACTTTTTGTTGTAAATGCCATAGAAACAGAATACGACGAAAACAAGATTTTGTATAGACGTATTACAATTAATACTACTGAGGTTTATGAATATGCAGCAAATACAGAGGATATTTTATATCAAGTAAGTTTTACTTATGTCGGTGACAATCAAGGCGATTATCGCGTTTCAGAGTATTTAGCAATTGGTAAAAAAATGGAATATACTGGCGAAAACAATGGTGATTACAAGGCTTTAACACCACTAATTGCTCCATCCAAACAGCAAGTTATCATGCTAAATTCTCAGTATAAACCCAATCATAAAACTGATCTTTCAGTAGAAATGGCGTATTCGGACAACGATCAAAATTTATTTTCAGCAATTGATAATGACAGCAATAAAGCACCAGCAATAAAAGCTTCATGGAAACAAGTAGTACGCGACACCACAAAAAGAGGATGGCATTTGGAAAGTAGATTGAATTTTGATTTCTTACACCAAAATTTTAAAAGTATTGAACGATTATATGCTATTGAATTTGATCGTGATTGGAATTTAGATAAAGAAACAGGAAATCAAAGACTATTTAATGGAGAAATAATCCTTTCAAACACAAAGAAAGGAAAGCTGTATTACGGTTTTCAAAATCTTAATTTTTTAAACTCTTATAATGGAAATCGACAAAGTTTAGGGGTTGATTTTAATTTTAAGAATTTTAAAATTCAACATCTGAGTAGTTATCTTACCAGTAAGGGAAATTTACTGAATACGCTTTTTACTCGAAGTAATACAGCCGTTAGATACGCCAAAAAGAAATGGTGGGCAGGTAGTATTTTTGACTTTGAAACCAACCAGCAAAAAGAGATACAAACCGATAATTTAAATGTACAATCTTTTGAGTTTTTAGATCTAAAAAGTGTGTTTGGAATAGGCGATACAACTGCTGTGTTTGTAGAAATCGGAGCACAATTTCACAGCAATGATAGTTTAAGCGGAACTGCTTTAAAACGCGTAAATAATTCCAAAACATACTTTGTAAATTCACAATTGATAAAAGCTAAAAATGCTCAATTAAAACTCTATGCCAATTATAGAACGATAGATTATATCGCAGGAAACAAAACGGAAGCATTGAATTCACGTTTAACCTACAATCAACAATTGTTTAATCAGTTTGTTATTTGGCAAACAGATTATCAAAACACGTCAGGAAATATACCACAACACGATTACACCTATGTGGAAACTGAAGTAGGACAAGGTTTTTATACATGGATAGATTACAATGAAAATGGACTTCAAGAGCTAGATGAGTTTGAAGTTGCACAATATGTCGATCAGGCAAATTTTTTAAGAATTGCTCTTCCAAATATTACCTATTTACCAACACAAGAGGTCAAATTACAACAGAGTATTCAGCTAAATTTTTCAAAATGGAGTCAAAAGAAAGGAATCAAAAAAATTCTTTCTCATTGGTATAACCGTTTTAACATTTTAGCTCAAAATAATAAATTACGCAATGGAAGTTTGATAAATGTCAATCCTTTTGATTTCGATAATTTAAGTATTTTAAACAATCAGTTTATCATACGAAATTCACTCGTTTTTAATCGTGGAAAATCCCATTATACAACTACCTATAATTTTACAAATTCGATACAAAAAATCGTTCAATCTTTTGGAAGTCAAGAAAATAATTTAGAGTTACATCAATTGATTTTTCAGCATAGAATTAAAGAAAACTGGCAAATTGGTTTAACGGGAATCCACGCTATAAACAGTACCGATAACGAAGCTTTTTCAAACAGGAATTATCACATAAACGAACTATCAATAGCCCCAAATATCCGTTACTTTTTCAACAAAAATCATTGGCTAAAAGCTGAATACTCTTCAAACAAAAAAGACAATAAAATAGGTGGTTTTGAATCCTTAGACCAACAACAAGTAGCTCTTAACTATCAATTTTCAAATAAAAAACAAACTAGTTTCTCAGTTGAAATAAAAGCACTAAAAAACCTGTTTTCAGGTGATAGTTTTTCAGCTGTAGGTTACCAAATGCTAGAGGGATTACAACCTGATAACAACATGACTTGGAATGTATTGTGGAGCAATAAGCTAAACAGTTTTTTATATTTAAATTTGAATTATAACGGACGAGCAAATGCCTTTTCTAGAACAATTCATAATGGAAATATACAACTTCGCGCTAATTTTTAACAAATCAAAAAGCAACCTACTACTCTATTTTTATCTTATACTTATAACTCAATTATTCAAACATGAAAAAATCCTTTTTATTTTAGTTATTCTTATTACTTTCTCTAGCTACTCACAAGAACAAACCAACAGAATTGAAAAGAAAAACGAAGTTTATTTAAACGCCTTTAACCTTATCGCTTTTAAGTGGGTTGATGTATCTTATGAACGTATTATTAACGAAGAATCTTCAGCGGGTATCTCTTTATTGGCTAAGATAGGAGATGAGTGGAGTGGTTATGATTCTGAACGTAACTATTCGATAACTCCTTATTATCGTCATTACTTTTCTAATAAATATGCACGAGGTTTTTTTATGGAAGCTTTTACCATGTTGAATGGTGGAGTAAACGAATACTATTGGGATAATTATAGTGAAATAACAGATGAATATACATGGGGATCTGAAGAAAGAGAATACAATGACGTAGCTTTTGGCGTCGGTGTTGGAGGAAAATTTATTTCAAAAAGAGGATTTATAGGAGAAATCCACGCAGGTATTGGTCGTAACTTGTTTGATGCAAATGCTCCAGATGTAATTGGTCGCGGAAGTGTTTCATTTGGTTTCAGATTTTAAAAGAAAACACTAATCTCATCTGTTTATTTTATTCTGTAAATTAAATCTTAGACCAAATTCAGGTTTATAAAAAAACACTAAGTTTGCGCTTACATAATCAATAAAACCCTTTTTATGAAAAATATTCTTTTTTTACTAGTGCTACTTATTACTTTTTCAAACTATGCACAAACAGATAAGTTTAATGAAGTACGTTTAAATGCTTTTAGTCTTATTGCTTCACGAACCGTTGATCTTACTTATGAACGCGTACTTAATTTTGAATCTTCAGTAGGTCTTTCAGTTGCTTTTGACGTAACAGGAGGAAAAGTATATAACCTTTTTAATATCAATCAATCGTATGCGATAACACCTTATTATCGATATCATATGCCCAAGCATATTGCAAATGGTCTTTTTGTAGAAGCCTTTTTATCTGCCAATGGTGG
The DNA here is from genome assembly GCA_030599055.1 of Lutibacter sp. GTDB lineage: Bacteria > Bacteroidota > Bacteroidia > Flavobacteriales > Flavobacteriaceae > DQTL01. Next base: position 1,059 of record JAUVOS010000170.1, on the reverse strand, counting down.
TAAAATCATAAAAGATCGGCTTGATGAAGATATTCAAGATATAATAGAAGATGAAGGTATTGATATAGAGGATGACCCTGATAATGTTGCTTTTGAATATGGTGATTTTGCTTTTGGAGTTGGCGGCGGATACAAATATATTTCTGAAGGTGGTTTTGTCGGTGAAATATATGGAGGAGCGGGACGTAATCTTTCCGGTGATGTAAAATCGCCTGTTATACTACCTAGATTGGGTATTTCTTTTGGTTTCCGTTTCTAGCAAACTATTTTAATAAAATTATAAAAGCTCAAAACTACTACAGTTTTGAGCTTTTTTTAATAATGAAATTTCTTAGAACGAACTATCCTCGAGGCAGAGCCTCAAGGAATCCTCATGATTAAAATATACATGGTTTAAAAAATTCTTAATTCTTAATTCTTAATTCTTAATCCAATCGGCTATCTTTGTACAAATTTTAATTCCTTATGACAAATTTTGTAGCAGAACTCCGTTGGAGAGGTTTAGTACACGACAGCATTCCCGAAACAGAAGAATATCTAAACGAGCACCAAACAGTTGGTTATATTGGTTTTGATCCAACCGCTGATTCTTTACATATTGGGAGTTTAGTGCCCATTCTTGTTTTAAAACACTTTCAAAATGCGGGTCATAAACCCATTGCTTTAGTAGGTGGTGCTACAGGTATGGTCGGAGATCCATCCGGAAAATCTGCCGAACGCAATTTATTAGATGAAGAAACACTCACTAAAAATGTAGCAGGAGTTAAAGCACAATTAGCTCGTTTTTTAGATTTTGATGCAGATTCAGATAATGTCGCACAATTAGTGAATAATTACGATTGGATGAAAAAGATTACGCTAATTGACTTTGTCAGAGATATTGGTAAACACCTTACCGTAAATTATATGATGGCAAAGGACTCTGTTAAAAAAAGATTGAGTTCTGACGCAAAAGAAGGCATGAGTTTTACGGAATTTACCTATCAGCTTTTTCAAGGTTATGATTTCTTATATCTGTATCAGAACTACGATTGTAAAATTCAAATGGGCGGTTCAGAC